>CAJWGI010000100.1 GCA_913031335.1 uncultured Anaerolineales bacterium
CCGACCGCGGGAAACTCAACACGCTCGTACGAATGGAAACTGATCGCATCGCCTACACCCTGATCGGCATAGCCACTTGCGCCGATCACCAGCCGGGTCGGGTCCAGCAACTTGACGGTGGCAGCCATGTTGGCAACATCAAATTCACCCCAGCGCTCGTTGAAGAGCACCCATGTAATCACCGATGGATGGTTGTGCAGCTGCGCCAGCATGCGTCCCAGTTCATCGCGATAATGCGCGCGACCCCACTCGGACCAGTTATTACCCATGGGCATATCCTGCCAGACCAGCATCCCCAGCCGGTCCGCCCAGTAGTACCAGCGCGCCGGCTCGACTTTCATGTGTTTGCGGATAAGGTTGAAGCCGAGCGCACGCGCTGTTTCAATGTCGTAGCGGAGGGCCTCATCGGCGGGCGCAGTGTACAGGCCATCCGGCCAATAACCCTGGTCGAGCACGCCCACCTGAAAGAGAGGTTGCCCGTTGAGATGCACGCGCGGCACGCCTCCAACCGGAGCGGTTGAAATCTTGCGCATGCCAAAATAGCTGCCCACCTCGTCGATTACCGCGCCGTTTCCAAGCAGCTTCACTTCCAGATCGTAAAGGTACGGGTTCCCCGACGACCACAGAATCGCGTTCGGGACCGACAGAAAAAACGCGCGATCTGCCGACCCGGACTGCATTGCCACCGAGAGCCCATCCTTCTTGACCCTGATTTGCACCCATGCCCCCGCAGCACCGGAAACGTTCACCTGCACAAGCACGCCGCCGCGGTCCACATCGGGCGTAATGCGCAAGCTATCAATGCGTGTAGCCGGAACCGGCTCCAGCCACACCGTCTGCCAGATACCGGTGGAGGCCGTGTACCAGATGTCGCCCGGTTCGTGCACCTGTTTGCCGCGCGGCTGCTCGCCGCTGTCGGTCGGGTCGAACACGCCCACCACAATCTCTTGCGGGCCGACCGGCCGGAGCACATCGGTGATGTCGAAACCGAAGGAGTCATAACCGCCCTGATGGGTTCCCAGCGGCTGCCCGTTGACGAACACGCTTGCCTCCCAATCCACCGCACCGAAGTGCAGCAGCACGCGCTGCCCGGCCCAGATTGACGGGGTCTCAAACACGCGCCGATACCAGGCGCGGTCAATGTGGCGCATCACCCCGGAGAGCGCCGATTCGACCGGAAAGGGCACTAGGATATCTTCCGCAAGAGAGCGGCCAACAGGCGGACCTTCACCGGCCTGCGCCTGCTGGAACTCCCACATCCCGTTCAGGCTCAGCCACTGCGTGCGCACCAGCTGCGGGCGGGGGTATTCGGGCAGCGAGTTCGTCGGCGAAACCTGCGCAGCCCAGCGCGAGAAGAGCGGCCCGCCCGCAGGCTGATATCCGGAGCCGCTGCGCGCAGCAGTCGCGCCGCCAGCGTAGTCAACGGCTGTCTGCGCATACACCCGCTGGATCTCCTCCGCCGAGGCCGTACCGGCGAAAGGGTATCCGGCCGCGGCAAGCTCACTGCGCATGTCCGCTTCGCTTTTTCCGCCGGGCATGGGACTGGCGGTGAGGTCGCACGGCGCGAAAAGGCAGGCGGCCACCCAACCCTGCACCGTGCTGCCCTGCGCTAGCCGATACCAACCGCTCGCGGATTCGGCCACGCTCACCGCCGCTCCAGTGGCGAGCGAGCCAACCTGCGGATACTCGGTGCCCGGCCCGGAGCGCACCTGCGCTGCCGCGCCGGCGCTGACGCACTGCGCGCCGGCGTCCAGACCCTGCTCCAGTTGCGCCGCCCGCACATTGCCCAGAGGTCGCGCCAAAGCGCACAGCGCCAACATCCACGCCCCTGCTCGGTTGGGGAAACTAATTCCTGTATCGCGCGTCCATTTCCGCATTATCTGCACAGAGTTCAGAGCAAGATGCCCCGGCACACTGCGGCCACGCCAGGGCAACTATCCATAGAATATCCAGCGCCGCGATAACTGTCAAGTACCAATCTGGCCTGCGGTGCGATGCGACGGCTACCCGGAGGTTATGATTCCAGCGCGTTTACAACCAGATGTGACCGCCGGCAGCACACGGAAATCATGCAGCGCCGCCACGTTTCATCGCACCGCATACCGGCGCAGATGAGCGTCATCCATCTAGTGAAGTGGCTATGGTGAGTGCACTGCTTCAAGGGGATGACACCCGCACTCGACCGAGCAGCACAGAATCCGCGCCCTCGGTGGTCAGCAGGCGCGCTCCGGATTCAAGACTGTACATGCCGGCGCGCAGCTGATATTCCCCGTGCAGCAGCTCGAGTGGCAGCAACAATGCATGCGCGCTGCGTATCCTTTCTCCGCGCTGCCACGTAACGGTGGGCCTGAGGTCATTCACCGGCCCGCCGTCGCGCCCTGCCTGCAGCCGGCCATCCCCATCCAGCAGGTGAAGAAACACCTGATAAGCGCCGGCCGGTGTCGCTGGTGCGCGCCAGATAAGCTCCACCGCGAGCGCATCGCCCGGCGTCGCCACGGCTGCAATCGCGCCCCAGCGCAATCCGATTCCATTGGCGAATCGCGCACTCTCGTCGATTATCTTTGTTTCCAGCGGCCGCACAAAAAGGGTGAGCTGCGCATTACCGAACGCCTCGCTTGTGGCCAGCCCGTAGCGCATCCGCATCCACTCGCCGGGCCAATTGCCGACCGCGAAGGGCGTGGTCTGATAATCCAGAAACCACACCCTCGAGCGCGAGCCGGCGGCGCGCTCCAACTCCGTGGGCCCTGCACCGGCAAAGAAAAGATAATCCGGCTCGGCAGTCGCAGGCAGATACGAGTGCAGGTAGCCTTGTATCCAATCATAGGAATGCACGGCAATATCGCCGCGCCGCTGCAGCCGCGCGAAGCGCTGCGCTAACCCGCGCCAGTCTTCCGCCGGATCGCTGGGGTCGGTGTAATGACCGCCCAACACCGCGGCCCATGAACCGAATAGCAGTAGCCCCAGCAGCAGCGGCGCTGCCCGGCTGCGCCGCCACAGCCGCTCTGTTCCCGCAGCAGCCAGCAGCAGCACCGCTGGCAGGGTGAAAATCAGGAATCGGGGAAAATAATAACTGAAGCGCAGCGAAAAAAACGCGCTCAGCAGCAGCGGCGCGCCCAGCCAAAGCGCCATGTTCGCGCGGCGAAAGCGCCCGCTCGCGACGCGATCGCGCCAGCCCACCCAGAGCGGCACTGCCAGCGCCAACCCTGCGCCGGCAGCCATGGCAGGCGCGGCCGCCGGGCCGCCCGCGATTTCGTGCCCGAACGCGCGCATGAAGTTCAGCAGATGCGCGGTCGGGTGAGGCCATTGCGCAGTCGTGGTAGCGCCCCAGCGCGCCACATCCGTCAGCCGTGGAAAAACCGGCACGCTGACGCCGAAGAAAGCGCGCCCGGAAGAGCCCATCAGCGCCGCCACAGACCACCACGCATACACCAGTAGCGGCATCAGCGCCAGAGCCTGTACGCCCAGCCATTTGGATAGATGCTGCCACCGCCCGCCACGCGCCCGAATGGCGGCATTGTCACGCCACCATGCAACCGTCCACAGGTTTTGCGCGAAGAGAAACAGCAGTGCAAAATAGTGTGCCCCGACCGCCAGCAGAGTGGCAATCCCGAACCACGCCCACAGCGCACTGCTCCGCGCAACCCCCAAGCGGCGGTGCAGCCGCAGCCACAGCCAGGCGGACCAGACAGCAGCCAGCACAACCAGCGGGTATCCCTTGGCTTCCTGCGAATAATAAACCAGCGGCGGCGCGACCGCGGCAAGCGCAGCGGCGATGGCAGCCACGCGTTCACCGTATAATTCTGCCGCAAGGCGATAGAGCAGCGCCACCGCCAGCACCCCGAAGAACACTGAGAGTAAGCGAACAGAAAATGGAGAGGCGCCCGCCAGCTGCATCCAGCCTCCCAGCAGCAGCCGGTATATCGGCGGATTCGTGTCGCCGCTTCGCACCGAAATCTCGGCCGCGCTGACCCAATCTAACCGAGCAAAGAAGATGTTGCGCCCCTCGTCCCACCACAGCGCGCGGTAATCCAGACGCACTACGCGCAGCACAAATGCGCCCAGTGAGAGTAAAATTGCCGTGTTGTTGGAGTTGCGAGCAGGCCGGGGCACAAGAAAATTATAGCATCGCCGGCAGCGCCTCCGGCGAAGCCGCACTAGACATGACCACATGAGCGCCGAATTGAAACCCAACAAGGTCATCTTCGCAGACAACCTGCCGGCGCTCGCGCAGTTAAACACCGCCTCTGTACAGCTGATTTACATTGACCCTCCGTTCAACACCGGCCACACCCAAAAACGGACGCAGATGCGCACAACCCGCAGCAAGCACGGCGATCGCACCGGTTTCAAGGGTGAGAAGTACCGCACTGAACGCATCGGCAGCGAATCTTTTGAGGACGATTTCAAGGATTTTCAGGCGTTCATCAAACCCCGCCTGGTGGAGGCGCAGCGCATCCTCTCGCCCACCGGCTCGCTCTACTTTCACATCGATTACCGCGAGGCACACTATTGCAAGGTGCTGCTCGACCAGATTTTCGGCCGAGAGAATTTCCTCAACGAGATTATCTGGGCGTACGATTACGGCGCCCGGCCAAAGAAAAAATGGCCGCCAAAGCACGACAACATTCTTCTTTATGTCAGGGAGCGCGAGAACTACTTCTTCGACGCCGATGCGGTGGAGCGCATCCCCTACATGGCCCCGGGCCTGGTGGGAAAGGAAAAAGCCGCTCGCGGCAAGCTGCCCACCGATACATGGTGGCACACAATCGTCAGCCCGACCGGGAAAGAGAAGACCGGCTACCCCACCCAGAAACCGCTCGGGGTGTTGCGCCGCATCGTGCAGGCCTCCTCGCGACCGGGAGACCTGGTGCTCGATTTCTTCGCCGGAAGCGGCACCACGGGCGCGGCCGCCCTTGAATTGGGCAGGCGATTCATACTAATGGACCACAACCCAGCTGCCATCCGCGTGATGCGCAAGCGCTTTACTGGGCAAGTGGTCGAGTTCTGCGGCGCAGACGGAAAGTTGCTGCCCGACTAGCCCGACCACAAAAAAAGGCTCTCCATTTCGGTGTGTAGAGCCTCCTCAAATCAGGCGGCGCTTTGCGTAATTATCCGCGCCGGGTGAGCACCAGATAACCGGAGATTCCTGCCGCCGAGAGCAGCAACACCACCCCGAAAGCCCCGATCAGCGCCGGCTGTAGTGGCGTGCTCTCGGGCACTTCAGTGGGAGCAACTTCCTCGCCGGTAAACTGCGCGCCAAATTCCAGGTTGGCGGTACTGCCCGCCGCCAGCGTCAGGTCCCAGTCCACCCGTGTGGTCGGCGTGTGACCGACGGGCGCAGCTGAAATCACCCGGAAGGTACCTGTCGCCAGATCCGCGAAACAGTACGGCTCGCTGGCCCCGTCGGTGGCGTAACTATCCAGCGTCTCGCCATTGTCCAGGTTTACTAGACTGAATATGCCCTCCGCCACCAATTGTTCACCCGCATCTAGGACGCCATTTCCGTTGGCGTCGGAGTATAGCGTGACGCAAATCGCGCCGGTTGCCTCCTGCGGCGGGGCCGCCTCCCCACCGGCAGCTTCCTCGGCCACTGCTTCCACCTCGCCCGCACCCGCAACTGCACCTTCCTCAGCGGCCATCTCGGCAGCGCTGCTGGTATCATCAGCTTCGGCCGGCGCAGGAGTCTCCTCGGCCTCCACCGCAGAGAGAGTGCCTTCCAACGGACCAATAATCAGCCGTTGACCGGGATAAATGATGTCTCCGGTGAGGCCATTGGCAAGCTTGAGCTTCTCCACGCATTCCATCGTCTCTCCGCAGGCGATAGTAGCGATGTGCACCAGATTGTCGTTCGGCTGCACATAGTAGATGATCTGGCCGCTGT
>CAJWGI010000101.1 GCA_913031335.1 uncultured Anaerolineales bacterium
CAGTGGGAATATCTGCTTCAGCACTACTGGCGAGATATCCGGCCAGGGCATCCGGGGAGAGTGCGGAGATCGGCAGATAGCCCACGCCGGGGTAATGTTCGCGGTACCAGTCGGCCAGATCCGCGCCCCAGCTTTCCGGGTTGACAGCCAGCACCACGCGCTGCTGCAGGTCGCCGATGCCGGCATCGTCGGCGGAGTATCCGACCGTCCAACGGTGTTTCGTCCACTGCTCGCTGCTTAACAGCGCCTGCAGCCATTCCGGCCCGGAATGTTGCGGGAGCAACAGATAAACGCGTTCGTACTGGGTGCGCGGCAGGCCGCGCAGAGCGGCGGGGGCTGCCGGATGTAATTCCGGAGCGCGCGCGACCGCACGGGCGGCGTTTACCTTCCCGAAGCCGAACCAGTCGGAATGGCCGCGCTCATCGTATTGGCCTTTCTGCAAACCGAGCATCGGGTCGGGCTGTGCATCTTCGATCTTGTCGGCGGTCTCCTGAAGCACTTGGCGAACCTGAAACGCGGTAAGATCGGGGTTAGCGGATAGTACCAGCGCTGCTACTCCGGCCACCAGCGGGGCAGCGCTGGAGGTGCCACCAAAGCTGCCTGTGAACTGGCTGCCAGCTTTGAAACCGGGGGTTTCAAGTTCGTTGTCTGTGGTCCACACGCCTAGGCCCGGGGCCGGATGCGAGGGGTCGAGCGGGTGGCCGTTGCTGCTCGGGGCGCACACGGAAATCTCTGCGCCCCAGTTGCTATAAATGGCCTTTCTACTCAGGCTGGTGGATGCCGAGACCGCAATTACATCTGGATGCGCGGCCATGCCGTTCAGGATGTGTTCACTGGTCAGGCGGTATTCGCCGGGTGGGTCTGTCAGGTTGCGCCAGTGGAACCCGGAATCGTTCGCGTCATCAAGCGGGGCGTTGTAATTGTGGGCAGCGAAAACCAGCAGGCAACCTTTGCCACGTGGCCCGCCGCTGATAAAGATTTGGTGAAATTTATCACTGAGCGCAGATGAGAGAGGCGCCCACACGGGCGGCGGCCCCCAGCTGCAGGAGATGACGTTGGCGCGCTGGCTGACTTCGTGGAATACATCCCACCAATCGCTGTCGCGCTGCTGGAAAGGGATGCGTACCGGCATGAAGGCGCAACCCGGCGCCGAACCTACCACGCCTAGTCCGTTCTGTTCGGCGATGGCTACGCCCGCGCACGGAGTGCCGTGGTAATCCCCCAATGTGCGGTCTGGATTGGGGTCAGTGTCTCCTTCAACAAAATCGAGCGGATACACTATTTTCCCTTCGCCGGCGAAGTCCGGGTGAGAAAGCTCGAAGCCGTCATCGATTACGGCTACAACCACATCACGGCTGCCGGATGTGCTCTCCCATGCGCCCAGAATGGAGATGCCGGCTGTGGCGATGACGTCTTTTGCATCCCAGCTGCGCAAATACCACTGTAGCTGGAAGCCGGGGTCCTGCGGCATGGCTGCCGCCCCTACGCGGTCTATTAGATCAGGCTCGGCGTAAACAACAGCGTCTTTCTTCGCTAGGGCGTTCGCCACTTTTAGCGGGTTCTTGCCGGCTTTGTCGGAAACCCGCAGTACGAATGTGTTGACGGCGCCGTGGAGTGCGCGCAATGGCCGTACGCCAGCTGAGCTGCACAAGTTCTGGATTGTTGATGGCGTTGCTTCAGCCTGAAAGCGGGCGATGATCTGATCTGACAGATAGTAACGCGTTGCGCTGGCTCCCGCTGGTTTGTAGGCGTGGTGACAGATAGTGTGGGGCACGGAGCGAAAGCGCGCCATGGCTTCATCGCGCTGCTGGGCGTGGACGTGCGCCTTGAAAACATGGCCCGCCACGCGTTTCACATGCCGAACCCCTCTGGTCTTTTCGAGGCGTTGGCGCTCGGCACGGGTGGGCGCGAGCGCCGTGAAAACTTCCGGCGCTTTCTCCAGACGGATTTTGTGGCCGCTACGCAGCAAGGTCATCCCGGCCAAATGGTTATACGGCATGCGAATTGCTACCCCTTACGGCGATGTGTGCTCGACGCCGTGTGGCAGCGGCTGAGAGGCGCACGTAATTATCATGCTACTTGCGCTAAGGGATGTACAAGAAACGTGCCTGATGTGCTGAAAACCATCTGCGTGTGGAGGGTGTAATGCGGGTGCGGAAGCGGGATGTGCTGATGCTGCTCGGTTGCAGGCCGGATGCTGCAGTTGCAGTCACCGTATCGGCACCCGTCTCTGAAGACGGGCTGGAGTTGCAGGTTTTGTTAACGACCCGATTTCCCCGGATCAGGTGGAATGCCATCGCGACGGGGTGGACGAGCCGCTGATCGCAGCCTTACGTGGTGGGAGAGAATTGGTTAACGTTCTGGGGTACGACCTGCGCTTGCAGTCGGTGATTGATGCGCTGGTGCTGTTGAGCGCGCGCGGGGTGATTGAAGGTTATACGTCGCGGACGACGCGGGGGTACGCTAGCTGCGGGCAGGGGGCATACCGGTGGTTGCTGATGGCGGCAACGCGCTTATGCACGACAAATTCGCTGTGATTGATGATGCTATCGTCTTTACCGGGTCGTGGGACCTTAGTGACAGCGGAGTGTGGCGGAACAATAATAACCTTGTCATAATCTATTCGGTGCGCATGGCGGAGAACTTTGGCGTGGAATTAGAGGAAATGTTTGGGCCGTGGCGCTTTGGGAGCGGTTCGCCGGTAACCACGCCACATGTTGTACTGGCCCTCGAGAACGTGCGCGTCGGCACGTACTCTGCGCCGGAGGATGGCGTGGCACCAAGAGTGCTCTGTATTTTGAGTGGCGGGGAAGAGAGCATGCATTTTATGGCTTTTTGCTTCACGCGCGATGACTTCGGTAGGGCGCGTGAAGGAAAGGTGCCGGCTGGCATCACGGTGGCGGGCGTGGCCGAGGAGGGCATGCTCTTTGGCAAGGGGCGCGAGTTATTCGAGTGGTTGCAGTCGCGGGGGGTGGCGGTGCTTGCGGACGGGAATCGATATACTATGCATCACAAGGTGGTGACTGTGGCTGGCGAAACGGTTGTAACCGGCTCGTACAACTTCAGCGCAGCGGCTGAGGAAAAGAACGATGAAAACGTGCTCTTTATGCATTCTCGTGCCGTCGCGGGCAGGCACATGGATGAGTTTATGAGAATATGGCGGCAGGCTGGGTGAGGCGCGCAATGAGGACAATCTTCAAATTGACGGGGTGCTTTCTCGCCGCTCTGGTTGTTGTCGGCTCAGTGGGGCTGCTGGCGCTGGGTGTGTTCCAGATAGATCACTTCGACAGAATCTATCCGGGGGTCTCGGTGTGGGGAGTGGATCTCGGCGGCATGACTCGACCGGAAGCGGCTGAGCGGCTCAGCCGGCAGCTGGCTTTTTTGCAGCAGGATGCGATTACTTTCCGGGACGGCGGTCAGGTGTGGACTGCGACGCCCGGCCAGGTAGGTATGTCTGTGAGAAACCGTGATGCCGTTGACCAGGCTTTCAGAGTCGGGCATTCAGGCGAATTGCTTCTCGATCTCGAGGAGCAGTGGTCGGCGTTTTACGGGGGAGTAGCAATTGCGCCGGAAATCGTGCTCGATATGGTCATGGCGGAGGAGTTGGTGAAGGGCATCGCCGCGATTGTCAACGTTCCGCCGAGTGATGCTTCGCTTTCGGTAATTGGGTCGGTGCTTACGGTAGCGGAAGGACACAAGGGGCGCACCGTGAATGTAAGTGCGACGGCGGATGAACTTCTTCAGCCGCTGACGGGCTTTTCCGAGGCTAATGTGTCGCTTGTGATTGAGGAATTCACCCCGATGGTGGTGCGTGCTGACGAGCAGCGCGTTATTGGACAGCGCATGTTGAATGCTCCGTTGGTGCTGATGGTTGAATATCCTCGCGAGGGCGATGGGCCGCCGTGGGTGGTGGACCAGCAGGCCCTAGCTGACATGCTCACCTTTCTGCCGCTTGAAGATGGCGGCGACGCGATTGAATACAAGGTCGGGCTTGACCAGCAGCGCCTTGTCGGGTTCCTGCAATACGCTGGCGATCAATTGGCCGTAGCGCCGGAGAACGCGCGGTTCGAATTTGATGAGGCGGCGGATGAACTGGGACTGGTGCGACCGGCGGTGGTGGGTCGGGCACTGGATGTGGAGAAAACGATGCAGATAGTGAATGCGGCGCTCGAGGCCGGAGAACACAATGTCTATCTGCGCTTCCAGGCCGTGGATCCGGAGCTGGGGGATGAGACGCGGGCGGAAGAGTTGGGCATCACCGGGCTGGTGGCGCAGGCAAGTACTTTTTTTCGGGGCTCGGGCGAGGCGCGGCGGCAGAATATCCGCGCCGGCGCTGAAACCATGCATGGTGTGATGGTGCCGCCAAGGGAAGAGTTCTCTTTCAACGCTAATCTTGGGGATATCAGCCTCGACACCGGCTTCGCGGAGGCATGGATTATTTTTGGCGGGCGCACCATTCAGGGTGTGGGTGGCGGCATATGTCAGGTGAGCACAACCGCCTTTCGTAGCGCATTTTTTGGCGGCTACCCGATTGTCGAGCGTAATCCGCATGCGTACCGCGTTGGCTATTATGAGCAGGGTCCGGGAAGTCCCGGGCCGGGTCTGGATGCCACGATATTCTCGCCGGTGGCCGATTTCCGTTTTCAGAATGACCGTGAGGCCTGGTTGCTGATTGAAACTGAGATTGATGAGGAAGAGAGCTCGCTTACTTTTCGCTTTTACAGCGCGGACGACGGGCGCAGCGTGACCGTGGCAGAAGCGGATATCTCCAACGTTAAGGATGTCAAGGAGACTGTCTACGAAGAGAATCCCGAACTTGAACCGGGAGAGATGAAGCAGGTGGACTGGGAAAATGAGGGCGCGAAGGTGGCGGTGACGCGGGTGGTGGAGCGCGGCGGAGAGATGGTACTGGAGGATGTCGTGCGCACCACGTACCAGCCTTGGGGCTCGGTCTACCAATTCGGGCCGGGAACCGAGCTGCCGGAGGGAGCTGAGGTGGTGTGGGCGACGGAGGGTGAGGAGGCTTGAACTATGCGGAGCCTTGCCAGACTGGACGGAAACCGATAAGATTGTGATTGACGCAAGGGCCGGCCGGGCGGTCGCGGGCGCGCGATGCGCGCCTGAGGAAAGTCCGCGCTCCGGAGGGCAGCGTGCCGGATAACATCCGGTTCGGGTGACCGAGGGAAGAGGGCCACAGAGAAGGAGATTGCCCGCGGTTTGAATGCCGGCGGGTGAGGGTGAAAAGGTGCGGTAAGAGCGCACCGGCGCGCGCAGCAATGTGCGCGGCCCGGCATCCCCCACGTGGAGCAAGGCCAAGCAGGGGCGATGTGGCGGCCCGCCGCATTTGAGTTCCGGGTAGGTCGCATGAGGCGGGCAGCGATGCTCGTCCCAGATAGATGACCGCCGCTTTCGGCGGCGCCGGGAAGAAGCGCTTCGGCGTGTAAACCGTTGCGCTGGCGAGAGCACAGAACGCGGCTTACAGGCCGGCCCGGGCGTCAACGTTGAATGAAAACGCCCCAGCATTTCGATGCTGGGGCGTTTTGCGCTAAGCGGAAGGGGTCAGGTGCGTGTCAGCCGAGGTTGATGTCGTCATCCTCCTCGTCGTCATCGTCGAGGTCTGCGACAGCGCCGTCGTCACCGCTCGTATCCCAGTCCGTTTCCTCGTCCTCGTCATCACTGCCGCCCGGGTCGTATCCTGATGTGTCGAAGCCCATGGCGTCCGCCTGTGCGTAAGCTTCGTCCATGGTGAGGGTGCCCGCCTGTACCTGTGCCTGAAGGTCCTGGATTTCGGAGGGTAATTCACCCGCACCGCCGCCGTACTCGCCGCCGTACTCGCCGTGCTCGCCGCCGTA
>CAJWGI010000102.1 GCA_913031335.1 uncultured Anaerolineales bacterium
AGAGGGGTATGAACGGAAATATAGTCCACCGCCGAAAGTACGGTCTCCAGCGTGGCCGGTTCGACCTTGCGCACGCGCATCTCATCGGCCGAAAGATAGGGGTCATAGGCTATCACGCGCATTCCAAACACGATTGCGCGCCGCGCCACTTCGCTGCCGATGCGCCCCACCGCAATCAGCCCGAGCGTTTTGCCGTCCAGTTCCACGCCCTTCAACTGCTTCTTCGGCCACTCACCCTGTTTCATCCGGGTGTCGGCAAAAGGCACGCGCCGCGCCAGGCACAGCATAAAAGCGAGCGTCAATTCAGCCACGGCCACACTCGCAGCCATGGGCGAATTGACCACCGTGATACCGTGGCGCTTACAGGCCTCCAGGTCGATGTTGTCCACGCCCACACCGGCGCGCCCCACCACCTCCAACTTCGTCGCGGCGGCAACTACCTCCGCCATCACTTTTGTGCGGCTGCGCACCACCAGACCGCGATAATCCCCGATAACCTTCAACAACTCACGGGCATCAATATTTGTCCGAACGTCAACACCCACTGCCTGCCTAAGTTTCTCCACGCCGGCTGCCGCTATCGTATCTGCGACCAACACGCGCCCGCGAACGCTCACGTTCATAATCTCATCACGCACATCATCTCACGTACGCTGGGATTATACAGCACTCACCCTGGCGCTTACTCTGTCGCCTCACTCGTGTATAATAATTGTTGGAAGGATTGACATGCCCTCAGACCATCCGCCAGCGCAGCGCTTCAGCATCCGCAATTTGGTAATTGAATTGCTGCTATATGGCATTCTCGTCACCCTGTACGCACTGCTGGTTTTGCGCTGGCTCAGCACACCGCTGCAGGCGCTCTTCCGTGAAAACCTTACCGTGTATGCGCTGGCCGGACTGGCCCTGATTGTAGCGCAGGGCGTACTACTGGAACGCCTGACCTCTTTCCTCCTTGCCCGCCTCGGGGTACAACACTTCGAATAGCAAATGGAATTCCCTATAGCGGGCGTCGTTGTCAACCCGGCGTTTCTGGCCAGCATCGGCTTTGTTGTCGGCATCCTCGGCGGCTTTTTCGGGGTCGGCGGCGGATTCATTGCCGGCCCGATGATGTTCCTCGCCGGAGTGCCCATGAATTTCGTGGTCGGCACCGACCTCGCGCATATGACCGGAAAATCAATCGTGGCTGCCCGCCGGCATCGGGTGCTCGGCCATGTCGACGTGCGCCTCGGTGCGCTCATGATTATCGGCACCGTTGTCGGCGTGGAATGCGGCGCGCAATTAGTGGAGCTATTCAAGCGCACAGGTCAAGCGAACCAGATTATCGGGTGGGCTTATGTGGTGATTATGCTTGGCGTCGGAGCGTTCACCCTTACCGAGAGCTTGCGCGCCATCCGCATGATCCACACGGATAAAATCAGCGCGGCCGAAGCAGTCGGTTTCACAGGCATCACCCGCCGCGTGCGCCTGCTGCGCATCAAGCCGATGATCTCACTGCCCGCATCAGGAATCCAATCTATCTCCCTGTGGGTCATCCTGCTGGCCGGATTTATTTCCGGAGTGCTGGCCGGCTTCCTCGGCGTGGGGGGCGGCTTCATCCGTATGCCCATGCTTGTTTACGTGCTCGGTGTTCCCACGCACGTCGCCATCGGCACCGACCTGTTTGAGATCATATTCTCGGCTGGCTTCGGCACCATCACCCACGCCATCAAAGGCAATGTGGATATCCTCATCGCATTAATAATGCAGACTGGTGCGGCGATTGGCGCCCAGATCGGGGCGATGTCCACGCGTCATTTCGCCGGGCCGCGCATTCGCCTGTGGTTTTCCTTTCTTCCGTTTATAGGTGCCGCGCTCGTCATCTGGCGGCTCGTCGGCACCGGGGCGAGCGCGGCACACTGAGTATGACAAGATTCATGCATACGCTTATCAGCATAACCCGCTTCCCGTACGCGGCCACAACGATAGACTTCGGCAACATGGTCGCCGGGGCGTTTGGTTCCGATGTCACCTTGCTGACCGTCCGCGCCACGCAGGCCAGCCCTGGAGCAGGAAGCGCGGCATTGACCGATGCCCGCAAACACCTGCCCGACCCGCCCGCAAATCACGTCATTCGCCGTGGAAATGCGGAGGCCGAGATCCTCGCCGAGTTACGCACCGAAAAGTACGATCTCCTCGTCATTGGCGCGCGTGAGCACCGCGGCTCTGCCGGAGAATTGCTGCTTGGCGACGTAACTCACAGAGTGGTGAACCAGACACCTATTTCAGCGCTAGTAGTGCGTGGAAGCGTGCCCACGTTGAAGAACATCCTTGTCTGCACTGGCGGTCCGTCCGCCCCTAGATCAACCGTGACGACAGCCGCGAAACTCGCCCGCGCCACCGGATCGAGCGCCACCCTGCTGCACGTGGCCGACGCCGTACCCAGCATGTACACTGGCCTGACGCAACTGGGTGAAACATTGCCCGACTTGCTCCAGACCGACACGCCTACCGCCCGACATTTGCGCGATTGCGCCGCGCTGATGCGTGCGCATCAGGTGGAAGCTCATCTGGAATTGCGCCACGGAATGCCGGCAAACGAAATCCTGCGGGCAATAGAGCGCGGCCACTTCGATTTGCTTATGATCGGCGCATCCGCTCACAAGGGATTCGACCGTCTGCTGCTCGACGAGGTATCACTGAAGCTGGTAGACGACTCACCGCTGCCCGTGCTGGTGGTGCGCAGCGGTTTGGAGACCGTCTTAGCGCAATAGTTTGACGCCTCGCCCGCGCTAAAGTAAAATGGCTTCTATTCGCTCCCATTGGAGGCCGTCCCGTGCAAACAGAAACCCCAGCGAGCGCCAGTGAACGCGGGGCACAACTCACCAGCCACGAGTCTGAACTCGCGTCTGCGCTGGCCGGTTTTCGTGCAAATCCGCGCGTGGCGCGCATCACCATCGCCATCAGCCCGGATGCCTGTGCGACCGGGCGCGATATCCAGGGCACATACCCGAAAGAGCAAACGCCTCGCATTCCCCTAGAAACCTGCTCTCGGACAGGCGGTTGCACCTGCCGATATTTGCCAGTGCTCAACGAAATCTTTCCGTAATCGCGCTGCGGGTGAGAGCGACTCATGCCTGCGCCAGCATCCGATATTCCAACACCCTAATGCTAACCGACTACCGCATCCGCCAGAGAGACCATCTGCTTGAAATCGTGCGCGCGCTCACGCAGCAGCTGGACCTTGACACGGTGCTCACCCGCATCCTCCGCGCCGCCACCGAAATGCTCGCCGGTCGCGCCGGGTTGATTGCGCTGCGCGAGCAGCCCGCCCGCGGAGAACAGGATGGCAGCGCAGGATTCTTCATCCGCGCTCAGCACCGTGTCTCGCCCGAATTTGTGCGCCATTTCGAAACCGTGTTGCAGAACACGACCAGCGCTGCGCTGGATGACCCCGCACGACACATCATCGCAGAACTGGAGCGGCGTCTGCACATGCTCGCGCGCAGTGGCCCCTTCAATCTGCAGGGAACCATCGGGCTGCCGCTCGAAGCCCAGGGAGATCTCGTCGGACTGTTGCTGGTTTTTCGCGCCTCCGCCTCGCCCTCAACCCGAAACGAGCGCAAAATCCTGCAGGCCTTCGCGGACCACGCGGCGGTGGCCGTCACCAATGCCCGGCTGTACGCACTGGTCTCGCACGAAAAACGGCAGCTTGACGCCATCCTGGAGGGCTCAGCCGATGGAATAATGATTCTCGATTCCGGGCACCGCGTATTGCGCTGGAACCGTGCGCTTGCGCAACTTTCCGGAGTGAACGCCTCCGCAGCTATCGGCCGTGGCCACGATGATGTGATTAGTTGGAACAAGAAGCCGGACACCAACCTGGCCGACGCCGAAGCGCGCGGCTGGCCCTTCGGGCGCGCGGCCCCACTTTACGTGGAGGGGGATTTGTGCCAACCCGACGGCGAGGGAACCCCGGTCGGCGTTACATATGCGCCCATCTTCGACCGTCAGAAACGCCTGGTGAATCTGGTCGCCAATGTCCGCGACATCACGCGCTTCCGCGAAGCGGAAAAACTCAAGAGCACCTTCATATCCGTCATAAGCCACGAGTTGAAGACGCCAGTCTCTCTTATCAAAGGTTACGCCGATACGCTTCTCCGCGAGGACGCGCGCTGGAACAAGGAAACCATCAACGCCAGCCTGACGGTCATCGAAGAAGAAGCCGACCGACTGACGCACCTTATCGACAACCTGCTGGATGCCTCCCGGCTGCAAGCCGGAGGCTTGCAGCTGAACCTGAGCACGGTGCGGTTGGATAAACTGGCCGCCGGGTTGGTGCGAAAGTTTCAGAACCAGACGGACAAGCACGAGCTCAACGTGCGCTTCCCGGCCGATTTTCCGGCAATCGAGGCTGACGAAGAACGCTTGCGCCAAGCACTGAGCAACCTGATTTCCAACGCCATCAAATATTCCCCAGAGGGCGGCCCCGTGACCATATCCGGCCGCGTCGCTCAGCGGGAGGCAGTAGTGACCGTCGCCGACCTCGGCGCAGGTTTACCCACCGGCGAGCTGGAACGCGTCTTTGACCGCTTCCACCGCGCTGCCACGTCCGCCACCGAGAGCGCCCAGGGCGCCGGGCTGGGACTTTACCTTGCCCGCGCCGTCATCGAAGCCCACGACGGGCGCATCTGGGTGCATTCAGACCCCGGACAGGGCGCTGCGTTCCATTTCAGCCTGCCCCTCGAGGAATAACCCACCGAAAATGAACCCGATTGACGCCGGACCGACTATCAACTGCCCCCGCTGCAAACAGAGCATCCCGGCACGCGTGGAGCAGCTCCTCGACGTCGGCGCCGACCCAACCACAAAAGAGCGTCTGCTGAGTGGAAAGGTGAACGTGGTGGAATGTCCGCTGTGCTCCTTTAATGGCATGGCTGCCGCCCCACTGGTGTACCACGACCCGGAAAAAGAACTGCTGCTGACATACACGCCGGCGGAACTCAACCTGACGCTGGCCGAAAAGGAGCGCGTACTCGGCGCGCTCACTCGCGCCGTTCTCGGCCGCATTGCGGCCGAGAAGCGTAAGGGCTATCTGTTGCAGCCGAAGGAAATGCTCTCAATGGAAGGGCTCATCAATGCCGTTCTTGCGGGCGAGGGCGTCACTGCAGAGATGATTGAACAGCAGCGCAAGAAAACCAAATTGCTGCAGCAGCTCGCGTCGGCAGCGGAAGCCGAACTTCCCGACCTGATAAAGGAAACCGACGAGCAGATAGACGCGCTCTTCTTCCAGCTGCTTGCTGCCCTAAGAACACAATCGGAATCTAACAAAGACAGCCCGGTTCCGCCCGAATTGGGAAAACTCGAGCAGCTGCTACTGCAACACTCCACATTCGGTCAGGAGACCCGGCAGCAGGCCGAGGCGTTGCAGACGGCCGCCACTGAGTTGGAGGCGCTTGGAGAGGAGTTGACGCGAGAGAAGTTCGTGCAGCTAATCATCGCCGCCCGCAACGACCACCACGTCACCAGTCTCGTCACCCTGGCGCGCCCCGCCGCAGATTACCAGTTCTTCATATTGCTGACCGAGCAGATCGAAAAAAGCACACGCGAAGAGCGAAAGCGGCTAGAGAACATACGCACGCTGGTACTGGAGACTGTGCAGAAAATCGATGCCGTGGCCGAAGAAAGGGCGAAGGTTGCTGCAGGAGTGCTGCAGGAGTTGCTGCAGGCTGAAGATCTTCCCGCAGCCGTGAAAGAGCACCTTCCGTCAATCGACGAGACCTTGTTAATGTTGATGCAACACAACATCGAAGCGGCGCGCGAAGAAAAGAATGAGCGCGCGGTCAGCC
>CAJWGI010000103.1 GCA_913031335.1 uncultured Anaerolineales bacterium
CGCTGGCTGACCGCATCACGGTGCTGCATCACGGGCAGGTGGTCAGCGAAGGCATGCCGGGGCAGGTACGCGCCGACCCGACCGTGCAGGAAATCTATCTGGGCGCGGAAAGTCTTGCTGCATGAAACGTTCGTGCTGAGCACAGATATGCACAAACGAAGTTTCGCGAACACACCAAGGAGAAAAGGGAAATGAAAGCTGCAGACCTACCCACCTACTACAACGCAGTAGATATCCTGGAGCGGAACTTGCCTGAGCGGGCGCAAAAAACCGCGCTGTATAGCGACGAGCGCAACATGACCTTCCAGAATGTCGCCAGCGAGACCAACCAGGTCGGCAATGCGCTAATAAAGCTGGGCGTGCGCATGGGGGATTACGTCGGCATTCTCTCGCTGGATTGCTCCGCCTGGGCCACATCATTCTTCGGCACCGCCAAAATCGGCGCGATTGCGGTCGGCATGAACACACTGCTGAAGGGACATGAGTACGATTTCATGCTGCGCGACAGCCGTGCGCGCGTGCTGATTGTGCACCCAGCGCTGCTGCCGGTTGTCAACGAAATCAGGGAGCAGCAGCACTTTCTGGAGCACATTATCGTCATCGGAGAGGCGCAACACCCGGATGACCTCTCGTACGCCGAGTGGATCAGCGGCAAGCCTACCGAGCTTGAAGCAGCGCCCACTCACCGGGACGACTTCTGTTCGCTGAATTATTCCAGCGGCACCACCGGAATGCCTAAGGGAATCCTGCACGCGCACAAGGATTACCCGCTCACCTCCCAGTTATGGGGCGTGAACGTGCTCGATCTGCGCGAGGATGACCGCACCTTTTCCGCCGCCAAACTTTTTTTCGCTTTCGGTCTGGGGGGCAATCTGGTCTTCCCGTGGTACGCCGGGGCGAGTGTGGTGCTTTTTGCCGGGACGCCACGGGTGGCCACCAATGTGCTCGAACAAATCGACCGCTTCAAGCCGACCATTCTTTACAACGCTCCCACCGGTTATGCGGCCACCATGGCCGTGGAGGACTTTTCCGCGAAGTACGACATCTCCACGCTGCGGCTTTGCGTTTCGGCCGGCGAATCACTCCCAGCGCCGGTCTGGCAGGCGTGGAAAGAGCGCACCGGCATAGACACCATCGACGGAATTGGTTCCACGGAAAACCTGCACATCTTCCTTTCAAACCACCCCGGCGACATCCGGCCCGGCAGCAGCGGCAAGCCCTTCGAAGGTTACGAATTGAAAATCGTGGACGAGGCCGGCGACGAGGTACCCCAGGGAGAAATCGGCAACCTGTTGGTAAAGGGCGAGACAGCGGCGCTATCGTATCTGCACCAATACGAGAAAAGCCAGCAAACCTTTCTGGGCGAGTGGCTCTTCACCGGCGACAAATACTACATAGACGAGGATGGCTTCTACTGGCACGCCGGCCGCTCGGATGACATGCTCAAGGTGGGCGGTATCTGGGTTTCACCGGTGGAGGTGGAGAGCGCCCTGATTAGCCATGCGGCGGTGCTGGAATGCGCCGTGGTTGGCCGTACCGACCAATCTAATCTGGTCAAACCGCACGCCTTTATGGTGCTCAACGAGGGTTACAGCGGCTCAGACGAGTTGACCGCCGAGCTGGTGGCGCATTGCAAGGACAAGATGGCGGCGTACAAACGACCGCGCTGGATTGAATACCTGGACGAATTGCCAAAGACGGCCACCGGAAAAATCCAACGCTTCAGGCTACGCGCGGACGCGATGGACTAACCGGGCACCCCTTTCCACATGCTTATCGTTGATGACATCCACACCTATTACGGCGACAGCCATGTGCTGCAGGGCGTCTCGCTGCGCGTGGGCGCGGGCGAAGCAGTCGCGCTGCTGGGTCGCAACGGGGTCGGAAAATCCACCACTATCAAATCGATAATCGGTTTCACCCCTCCGCAGCAGGGCGTAATCACGATCGATGAAACCGATATCAGCGCGACGCCATCACACCGAATCGCGCAGCTGGGGGTGGGCCTGGTTCCGCAAGGCCGTTCAGTGTTCCCCACTCTCAGCGTGCGCGAGAACCTGACCATGGCGATGCGAAACACAAACGGCGACGGATGGAGCCTACCGCGCGTGCTGGAAACCTTCCCATCCCTTGAAAAGCGCCAGAAAAATCTCGGCTCGCAACTGAGCGGTGGCGAGCAACAGATGCTCGCCCTAGCGCGCGCGCTGATGACTAACCCCAGACTGCTCCTGCTGGACGAACCATCCGAGGGCCTCGCCCCGCTCATCGTGGCTAGAATAGGACGTATCATCGACGATCTGCGAAAGCACGGGCTTTCGATTCTACTCGTCGAACAGAACCTCACGCTCGCGCTTAACAATGTAGACCGCGCCTATGTGATGAGCAAGGGCCGCATCGTGTTCGAGGGCAACCCGAGCGAACTGCGCAGCAATACAGACGTACTACAGCGCTATCTGGGCGTGTGAACGCTGCCACAATCTTTTTCACCGCTGCTTCGGCCGCAATCAACTGGCCAGATTTTGTCCAATTTCTTTAACGATAATAGTGCTCTGCTAACACGTCAGCGCAGTTTTCGCCATATTTCATGGCGTCTTTATCTATTGCATTAGATTCATTTACATATTACTATTGGTGCGTTCGTTTCGATTATGACATAGACCCGCAACAACTAATGCTGTCCCATGCGAACACGCATCACTGACCTTTTCTTTACACTGCACGGTGACTACATCTGCCACCCCACCTGCTCCCCGCTGACCGGCTGGGCGCAACCGCCACGTGCCTTTTCGACGCCTACCAGACTTTGCTTACCGACAGAGCCAACCGCTACGTGGACACTGTGTTAGCAACCACGCCCATATCTGAATGAGGACCAGGAAATGACCGCTTCGCAATTCGTTAGCTGGAACAGTGCGGCCGGGATTGGCACACTGATGCTCGACCGCGCGCCGCTAAACATAATGAATATCGTCATGCTGCGCGAAATGGAGGGTGCCCTAACTGCCGCGGCAGAAGACGAAAGCCTGCGCGTAATGCTTGTGCGTGCAAAGGGGAACATGTTTTCTGCCGGGGTGGATGTCGCCGACCACACTGCGGAAAAAGTGGGCGAGATGATACCGCTCGTCGACCGGGTGTGCACTGCCCTTGCGGGTTTCCCGGCTCCCACGCTGGCAGCCGTGCACGGGCATGCGCTGGGAGGTGGTTGCGAAATCGCCCTGAGTTGCGACCTGATTGTAGCAGCCGAGAACGCTAAATTCGGGCAGCCCGAAATCAAGTTGGCCACCGTCGCGCCAGTGGCGTCCATGTTGCTGCCCGGCGTCATCGGCTATCGCCGCTCCGCGGAATTACTTTTCACCGGCGAGCCCGTCACCGCGTCAGCCGCAGTCAAAATGGGCATGATTACCCGCGCCATACCCGCGGAGGAATTCGATACCGCAGTCGAAACGCTGGCAGGCCGGCTGCAGGAGCTCAGCGCGCCCACGCTGCGCATGTGCAAACGCGCACTGCGCGTGGGCGCTCAGGCTGGGATGGGGAGCGCCGCCGCACTCGAAAGGCTCTATCTGGACGAACTCATGGCAACCGAGGACGCCCACGAAGGACTGGCGGCTTTCATGGAAAAACGCCGTCCCGATTGGAAACATCGCTAAACGGAGATCAATAATGAAAGCCGCAGTCTTCAAAGCACCTGATCAACCGCTCAGTATCGAAGAAGTCCCCACCCCCTCGCCCGGAGCAGATGAAGTCTTGGTCAAAGTGGCCGGGTGCGGTCTGTGCCACACGGATTTGCACTATCTGGATCACGGAACGCCCACTTTCAAAAAGCCACCCCTGATTCTGGGGCACGAGGTCTCCGGCACCGTCGCCGCGCTCGGCGCGGATGTGTCCGCATGGAGCGAAGGTGACCGCGTGTTGCTTCCCGCCGTTTACGGCTGCGGCCAATGCCGTCTGTGCCGCGAAGGGCGCGAGAATATCTGCGAGCGAATGGTGATGTTCGGCAACAACGTCGATGGCGGCTATGCCGAATATATGCTTGCGCCCGCCAAAGACACTCTGGCGCTGCCACAGGAAATCCCGCTGGTGGAAGGCTGCATCATCGCTGACGCCGTAACCACGCCCTATCACGCGGTGGTGAATCGCGGGCGGGTGATGCCCGGCGACACAGTCGTTGTCTTTGGCTGTGGCGGCGTGGGGCTGAACGTGGTGCAAATCGCCGCCGCGCTGGGAGCGGAGGTCATCGCGGTCGATCTGATTGATGACAAACTGGGATGGGCGCGCAAACTGGGCGCAGCCGAGACCGTGAATTCCAAGGGGGTCGAGCGGATGGACAAAGTGATCCGCAAAATGACCGGCGGCGGCGCGGACATCGCCTTCGAGGTCATCGGCCTGCCGATTACACAAGAGCAGGCGTTTGCCAGTGTCCGCACCGGCGGGCGCTTCGTGGTGGTCGGGTTCGCCAGCAAACCGATGACATTGCAGAGCGGCAAGGTGATGTACCGCGAAATGGAAATTATCGGCTCGCTGGGCTGCCGGGCGGTAGATTATCCGCGCGTGCTGGCGATGGCGGCGCAGGGAAAGATCAAAATCAGCGAATTGGTAACCGCCAAATATCCGCTGGACAAGATCAATGTTGCCTTCGATGGTTTGCGGCGCGGCGAGGGCATTCGCGCCGTGATTGTGCCCTGAGAGAGACCGGCGCATGAAAGAACTACTGCTATCCAATAAAGCCATCGCGCGCGGCGCGTGGGAGGCGGGCGTTAAGTTCGCGGCCGGCTACCCCGGCACGCCTAGCACCGAGATTCTAGAATCGCTGGTGCATTATCCAGAAGTGCACACGCAATGGTCCGCCAACGAGAAAGTGGCCTTCGAGGAGGGCATGGGGGCCGCCATCGGCGGGCTGCGCGTGCTCGTCACCATGAAGCATGTCGGCGTGAATGTGGCCGCCGATGCGCTCATGGTGTTCCCTTACGCGGGCACCAACGGCGGCTTCGTTTTCATCTCCGCCGACGACCCCGGGATGCACTCATCGCAAAACGAGCAGGACAACCGTTATCTGGCGCTGATGGCGAAAGTGCCCATCATCGAGCCGGTCACCGCGCAGGAATGCAAAGACTTCGTCGGCATCGGCCTCGATCTCTCAGAAGAATTTGATACCCCGGTGATGCTGCGTACCACCACCCGTCTGGCTCACCACAAAGGGTTGGTGGAACTTGGCAAGCGCGGCGAAGTGCCCCTGCGTGAATTTACTCCCGACCCCAAGCGGTTTTCCGTCCCGATTTATCGCAAGCAGCTGCGCCCCCAACTGGAAGCCCGGCTGCAGCGCCTGACCGACTACGCGGAGAGTAGCCCGCTTAACCGAATCGAATGTGCGGAGAGCAGCATTGGCGTTGTGACCGCCGGAATCGCCTACCAATATGCCAGAGAAGCGCTGCCGGAGGCCGGGATGCTGCGCCTGGGATTGAGCTACCCGTTGCCGCCGCAGATGCTGCGCGATTTCTGCGCGCGTTATGAAACCGTGTACGTCATCGAAGAAGGCGAAGCCTTCATCGAAGATCAGATGCGCGCTATGGGCATCACCAATCTGGTCGGCAAAAAGCTGTTTGGCAACATCGGCGAATATTCACCGGGGCGCCTGCTGGAAGCGCTCGGGCGGGGCGAGCTGCCACAACCCCTGGACGCGGACATCACACTAATTCCACGCCCGCCGATGTTCTGTGTCGGCTGTGGGCATCGCACCGTGTTCAGCGCGCTACGCCAGCTT
>CAJWGI010000104.1 GCA_913031335.1 uncultured Anaerolineales bacterium
CTCAATACCGTTCATGCCAGGCATTCGGATATCAGTCAGCACCACGTCCGGATGCAAAGCGCGGACTTGTTCGAGAACAGCCGAACCATCTCCAGCTGTGCCAACCACATCAAGGTCATCAAACTTCGAAAGGAAGGTCGCCAAACCATCGCGGACGACCGGATGGTCATCCGCGATGAACACGCGAATCTTTGTCAAACCTGTCTTCCTCAAAGCCTCGTGGCCGTGCTGTCACCCAACGTCGGTCATCCGGACACTCAGTTGTTGCTCTGGAATGTTCACGCTCAACATAACCGCCGTGCCCCTTTCCCGGAGCGACAGAATCCGCAGTTCACTCCCGACAGACAGGGCTCGCTCACGCATACTAATTATGCCCAGATGCTGCGGATTCTGTCGGTGCGCTCCTTCAGTATCAAAGCCACATCCATCATCGTTGACCGAAACGAGCATATTGGTCCCCCGGAAATCCAAGGCGATGTCAACTCTAGTGGCATCGGCGTGGCGGACGACGTTGTGCAACGCCTCCTGCACAATGCGGTAGACCGTGACTTCGGTATCGTGTTGCAAGCGCGACTCCCGCCCGAGAACGGTCACAGTGCAATGTAAGTCGCTGGCCTCACGGAAACGGTCTGTGTAATTCCGCAAGGCAGGCACCAATCCAAGCCCATTGGGGTGCAAAGGCTGCAAATCATGGATGGTGGCTCGTATTTCCGTTTCCAATTCCTTCAGAAGCGTCTGGGCATTCCTTAAGTTGGGATCAGCCTCCGATTCTCTCGTTACGCATTCGCGCCCAGCTTGTATTTGGTAGAGTGCGCCCACGATTAATTGTGCAGCGCGGTCGTGCATGTCATAAGCGATACGCGTCCGCTCTTTCTCCTGCACACTGATGGTTTCCGTGAGAAGCTGCTGCAGACGGCGCGCTTTTTCCGCGATTTCAGTTCTCGCCACTTCTAATCGGCGCGTCTGCGTCTCCACGCGCTGCCGTAATCGTTCATTGAGTCCATTAATCTCTGAGTACATACGCGCTCTCTCGATGGTTACTCCAATCTGGTGGCCAATCGATGTCAGCGAATGCCACTCGTAAGGCGTGATATCGCGCGGCGTGCGGCTGGCCAGGTGCAGCACGGCGACGGTTCGATTTTTGGATTTAACTGGGAGGCTGAAAACGGCGCGAAACCCATTCGCGCGACACCATGGCAACACCCCATCATATTTCATTTCTGCCAGGTCATTTATCACCATCAGTCCCCCACTGGCGGCGGCGGAACCACAAAGACACTCTCTCAAGTATACCTCGCAGCGGTTAGCTATCGCATCGGAGGAGACACCGCGATGAACACGTTGGATGAGGCGGTCGCCATCTACCAGACTAACTACGCCAACGTCCAACTTCATCAGCTCCAACACTTTACCTAATACTAGGTCAAGGGTTTCGTCAAAGTCGAGAGAGCGGCTGACAGCCTGCGCTATTGCGCTCATTGCATAGCATTGTTTCTCGACCATCTCCAGCTCGAGACCGGTCTGATCCCGTTCACTGGAGTCGAATTCTGCCTGAGGCATCATACGCTAGGCAAGAATCGACGCTAACAGACTTGACAGCAACACGCCCAGCAGAGTGTGTTGCCACACCAATCCATAGCGCACAAAAAGAAACTGTGCAATGGCCACATATGTAAGACCTGCGACAGAAATTAACACAGGAAGTTGCCAACGAAGATGGCCGCGCATCGCAATCGATTGATTAATCTGCTGTCTGAGCATATCTATCTCCTAATGGATGCGAACCAATGCGGTTAATGAGGCGGCGGAAAGAGAAATTCCATGACCAATTTACCCCAATGATAAATGATAACAGGAAACCAAGCCGTTTGACTGCCTGAGAATGGATGGATACCTCTCTCTGTATCGGCCTCAGTATTGCCCTCCGTGCCACAGGCGGCCCATGCAAATCAGTGCATCGTCTCCGCCCATCAGCTATCCGCTATCCGCCAGTCGCACCACCCGGTCAACAAATTCCCCGCACAGCCCGGTAGCCTGCCGATAATCAAACATCTCTTCCACCTCATTCGGGCTGAGATGCGCCATAATAGCCGCATTCTCGAGCACGGCTGCCTGCAACGATTGCTGCGCCTCGTGCGCCTGCATAGCCGCCTCATAGACGAGCGTGTGCGCCGTCTGTTTGCCCACGCGCTTCGCCAGTGCCAGCATCACCGCTTCCGACAGCACAAACCCCTGCGTCGCCTCCAGATTGGCCCACATCCGCTTGGCGTGCACCTGCAAATTGGCGATCATCTCATGCGTCAACGCCACAGATTTCGCCGCCGCCATACAGGTCTGCGGCAGCGCCGCCCACTCTGCCTTCCACGAGCGGCCATCGCGCTCATGGTCATGCGCCTGGCTTTCTGCCATTAGCGCGGAGTTATGCCGCACCACTCGTGCCAATGTGCCCAAATGCTCAGAGATCTCCGGGTTGCGCTTGTGCGGCATGGTGATGCTGCCGACCGTGCCTGCCGCGAAGCCCTCGCTCACTTCCCCGATTTCGGGGCGCTGCAAGTTGTAGATCTCCTGTCCGAACTTGTCGCCGCTGCCCGTGATAAGCGTCAACACCTGAGACCATTCGATCAGCACATCGCGCGCCGTGTTCCAGACGATATCCGGAGATCGCAAACCCAGCCGCACGAAAAATACCTGCTGCAATCGCGTCCCGGCTGCCCCATATGATGACAGGCTGCCCACCCCTCCGGCCAGCTGCCCGACTCCAATACGCGGTTGTAAGTCCAGCAGCCGCTGGCGATGCCGCGCAATCTCACGCGCCCAGATCGCCAGTTTAAATCCAAAGGTAATCGGCAAACCCTGCTGTCCATGCGTACGCCCGGGCATCACCGTATCTCGGTGCGTCTGCGCTTGCCTCAGCAGCGCGGCTTCCAGCGCGCTCAGGTCGCGCGTTAGAATCTCCCACACCTGTCCGACAGCCTGCATCGTCCAGGTATCGGTCACATCCTGCACCGTGGTACCGTAATAGAACCACTCGCCGGAATCGCCGGGGCAACGGCGCTGCACCGCGCGGATCAGTCCCATGGTAGAGTGATTGGTCGCTTCAAAGCCGGCGCGCACTTCCTCGAAGAATTCAGCGTCCAGTTCTACCGCGCGGCAGGTCTCCGCCACCTGTTGCGCCGCTTCGGCTGGGATCAACCCAACCTCTGCTTGCGCCTCCGCCAACACAGCCAGAATCTGCAGCCAAGCGCGCGTGCGCGGCACATCTTCAAAGATGGCGCGCGTCTCTTGCGTGCCCCACGAATTGCGGTAAATAAGCGAATCGGCGATTTGGGTGGCCACGGGGTCAGAGGTCCGGGTGTGGTGGAGGCCATTGTCGCCGCTGCGGGTGTTGGGGTAATTCCGCTAGCAGCTCTTCAATCTTCGTCTTCCCAGATTTGCTCTCCGTAGGTTTCTTCTCTTTAGAAGCCGCCGCCCGCGCTTCCGAAAGCAGCTTCTCCTCGGCGTTCGCCAGGCGACGCTGCTGCCCTTTGCACCAATTGTCATGCCCCTCCAACGACTGGCCACACTCGCGGAGCATGGCCGCGATGGAGCCTGCCGCGGCACCGCCCACGCCATCGCGCGTGGCGACAATCGCTGCCGGGTCAAGGATTCCCTCCAATCGCTCGGCAGGCAGCTCGATGCGCCGGTCGGCGGTCACCTCGGCTGCGTCCGCCAGTACCTCCGCAGTCAGAGTGGCTGCGCCGCTCTCCAGCGCCTCGCGCACCGCCTGCGCAACCACTTGATGAGCGGCGTGATAGTCAAGGTCGTATTCAAGCAGCAGCACTTCAGCCAAATCAGTCGCACCGGAAAAGCTGGCCGCAGCGCGCTCAGCGGCGCGTTCCTTGTTCACCGTCAGGCCGCGCAAGATTCCGCGCATTAACTTTACTGCTCCTGTGGCCTGCTCCAAAGCTCGCGGCAGGTCACCGTGCGCGAAGATGCGATTATCCGGCTGGCCCGAGGGCGTTTTGCCCAGTGCTGCCATCGCGGTCAGAGTGCCCAGCGATTCGCCAGCCACCCCGCGCACATAAGCCAGTGAATAGGGATTTTTCTTCTGCGGCATAATTTTGCTGCTACGCGAGTGGCGGTCAGCCAGCTCTACCAGAGCAAATTCCTGCGTGGCAAAAACCTGAAGGTCTTCCGCCAGACGGTCGAGGTTGATCAGAGCGGACGAGAGCAGCGCAGCGATTTCAATCGGGCCATCAGCCTGCCACATTGCGTCACGCGGGTGTGTGATGACCGCTTCAAAACCCAGGCGCTCAGCCAGCCGCTCCCTTTCAAGCGAAAGCCGGCTTCCGTTCACGCTTCCGCACCCGGCCGGGCTGACATTCGTGCGCCCATAGGCTGCCCGCAGCCGTTCAAGGTCGCGCAGTACAGGATACGCGAATGTGAGCAGGTAGTGCCCAAACGTTGTCGGCTGCGCAGTCTGCAAATAGGTGTAATCGGGAAAAAGCGTGGCGGAATGCGTCTCGGTGGCTTCCAACGTTGAGCGTGCACACCGGATGAGCGCTGCCGCCAGGCGCAGTAGCCGCCCGCGCACCGCCAGCCGAAACCCAATTGTGGTCGCCTCCCGGCGCGCGCGGCCGGCTGCCAGAAAGCCGCCGTGCGGCGTCAGCATGGATAGATAGGCCTCGCGATTGGAGTAGACATCACCGCTGGCCGGATCGCGTACAAAATCCAGCGGAGGTTCCGGGTGCATGGCCAGCAGCGCGCTCAACAGTTGTCCGCCCGCCTCGGCCGGAATCACATCTGCATCCAACAACCCGAGGATGTGCGCCAAGTCAGCGCAGCTGATGCCCTCGTAAAGCAGCTTTATGTCGGCCAACTCGCGCGCATACGCCGAGTGTACCAACTCCGGCGCGGCAGGCTCGGAAAGGCGCACGCTACACTCGCACCCCGCTCTCCATTTCTGCAACCACTTTGCGGAAAGTCTCAAACCGCAGCCCGGCGCGCATGGCCTCCACACCGAGCATGTCGCGAGGAGCGATATTGCCCAGGCAGACGTTGGGTCCAAATCGCAGGATGAAATACTCCCGCTGCTTCCGCAGCGGCGCTTCCCAGATGACACGTTGCAAGTGGTCGCCCAGCACCCGCTCTATCGTATCCACATCCCGTTCCAACACAGTACCATCCGGGTTGAAAACGCCAATGCCCCGCCCCGATTCGCGCGCTTCCACTGTGACCCAATCCGCACCGGCCTCAAAATCCTGCACTGCCTGCTCCGCCAACGCCTGCACAGGTGGTTGGCGGTCACGGTCCTTTTTTCCGACCTCCGCAATCACCGTCAGGCCTAGTTCCCGCGCGAAGCTGATGGCATCATTGCGCACAGAACGCGTCATGCCAATCGTTCCATCGGAGATCTCCACAGCATTGAAACCGAGCGTGCAAGCGCGGCGCATGTAATCGCGGCAAACATCGCGCGCCATCGCCACTTCGGTCAGGGTGCCGCCCGGATAGACAGTGATATCGTGGGCGCGCATGGCCGCTATTTTCTCGCGCAGAATGCTCTCTTCCAGCAACGCAGATGTGCCGAAGCTTAGTTTCCAGTGATCCACGTACTCGCCAAAAAGATGCAGATGATCCCCGACGGCATTGGGCCCATGGCATTTGTCGAATATCATGCTGATGCCGGTCTCACGCGGTTTGCGCGTGCGCGCGTTTAATTCCTTGAAAACATCGTGCCAGGCCTGGGTCATTGCTCCTCCTCTGCATACG
>CAJWGI010000105.1 GCA_913031335.1 uncultured Anaerolineales bacterium
CACGCTGAACGCCAGGTGGTCATGGAATAGGAGGCAATAACATGGCGAAAGTAGGAACAATGGACACCAAACCTATCCGGGTTGATTACATGAATGGCGATTACAACAATGCGTATGATTTGATTACTGAAGCCGGGGTCAAGATTGTGTACAAGACCGTGGCTGGCGTCGAACCGTACCATGCCACAATCCATCTTGGGACTGTAGAAGACCAAGACGAAGCCACCAAATTGCTGGAGGAATCCGGCATTGGGTGGTCTTTGCCCACACCGTTTTATTAGACCGGTGGACGGGTTGGTGGATAGATAGACGGGTAATGCGGGTAGAACGGTAGTTACAGGAGTAACTTGGGGTTTCGCTGTTCACCTTACATCCTCCGAAAGGCGCGCAATGAATCAATCTACATCACGCGCGGGCGCCTTCGATGCAACTGCGCATTCCGACGTCAATCCCGAAAAGCCCGGCGCGACTTTTGGCGAATTGGCGCGCATTTTCGTTGACCGGCGTGACGTCAAGTTCTGGCAAGCGGAGGGTCCCCAGCACAACTATCTGTACTGGGTGCGGGCTATGCTTTCCCAGGAGATTGAACCGCCGCCGCTGATCTCTCGCATAGTGCCATATCCCCAGAATGAAGTGGAGAAGTTGCGGTTTGCACGGGCGCGGGAAGAGGTGTACGGGTTTTTGGGCCGCGCTTTTGAGTATCCCGACGCAGCCTTGCTGGGCGACATCACCACGGCGACCTTCGTCGAGCGTGTGGCGGGACAGTTCCGTGAACTGGCCAACAACGATGAGGTCAACGCGGGCTTGACGCTCTGGCTTCAGGCTGCCGGGAAGGATGGAGCGCTGCTTGGCGATTCTGGGTTGGGCGTGCTGCGCGAAGCGTACACTAAAATTGTCTACGACTCGAACTTGCCATGCATTCCGCCCTACCAGTCGGTCTATTACAACGAGCACCATGTAAATGGAAAACAGGCTCGTACCGCCGCCGCTTGCTACCGAACGGCGGGGTTGGGCATCGAGAACGGTGATATGCCAGATCACATCGCAATTGAATGCGAGTTCGCCGCCTTTCTGGCGGGGAAAGAGGCGGTAGCCTGGAAGTGCGACCAGCGCGCAGTGGCGCAGCAGGCCGAGGAGACACTGACCGACTTCCTGCGAGAACATGTTGTCTCTTGGGGCGGCAAGTTTTGCGCCGACCTGCAGCAGCTGGCTAAGGTTGATTTCTACAGGGCTGTTGCCCGCCTTGGCGCCGGACTTTTCAATGATGAACTGCTGCGCCTGAGTGATGCGTAATTCGGACATTGCATGTCTCTAAAGAGACAACCCTTATGACTTCTGTTCCGTTGCACGTGAGCGGAATGCTCAACGAGATGAGTGCGCAATACACGCGCGATATCATCGTGGACGCAGCCAAGTGCACGGCCTGCATGGATTGCGTTGAAGCCTGCAAGCAAGCCGTTGCGCACGAACACAAGACGACGGAGCCCACCGCGCGAATCAGCATCAGGAAGGCGACTGCGGAGGGGGGAATAAACCTACCGCAATTGTGCAAGAATTGCGCTGAGGCGCCGTGTGTGGTCGCTTGTATGACCGGCTGCCGAATACGTGATGTCAGCGGCTGGGTCACGACTGATTACGAACGCTGCGTTGGTTGTTGGATGTGCGTGATGACATGCCCTTTTGGCGTTATCGGCGCGGTGCATGAAGACAAGATGGCGCGCAAGTGCGATGGCTGTACCTCTCACGAGGTGCCGCCGTGTGTCGCTGTGTGCAAGCCGCAAGCACTGCGGGTAAGGAGCTACGGCAGCTTTGCTCAAGAGCGCCGGCAGGCTTACTCCCGACGCGCGCGCGTGACAGCCTTGCCGGGATAACATGGCTTATCACGTAGAGTATGCGGAAGACCGCCCGCTCCCGCAGGAATCAATGTGGGCTCTGGTCGTCAACGATAAGCCTTGGGTTACGCTGTTATGTACTCCGGAGAAGCTAGACTATTTGGCGCTTGGCTTTCTTGCGGGAGAGGGATTGATCTCTTCATTGGAAGATGTGGCGACGCTTGAAATCAGCGATGGCGTTGCCGGGGCCGGGAATGCGATTATGGTGGGGCTGTGCGATGGCAACAAGCAGCTTCCCAGCCAACGGGTCGTCACGTCAGGATGTAGCGGTGGAGTTACCTTTGATCTGGGCGAGAAGCTACATCCATTGAATTCACATCAGGTCATAACACCGCAGCAGATATATAAATTGATGCAGGCAATGCAACGGGGCACGGTTGAGTATCGTCGGACGCGAGGCTTGCACAGTGCCGCACTGGCGAACCAAGAATCCGTTCTGGCGCTCGCGGAAGACATAGGCCGGCACAACGCGCTCGACAAAATTTGGGGTGAGTGCCTTGCACGTGAGATCAAGACACGCAATCGTTTGTTGCTCACAAGCGGACGGATATCGTCTGAGATGCTACGAAAGGCGATCAAAATGCGCACCCCGATTGTTGTCTCGAGAACCGCTCCCACTGACCTCTCAGTTCAGGTGGCGCGGCGGTTGAACGTGACCATTATCGGTTACGTGCGTGGCAAGCGCATGCGTGTATATTCCGGCCGTCAGCGCGTCAATGCTTCGGAGGTTCCAACAAGGGTGGAGAGGTAATAAGTGGTGCTTGTGTGGTCTCTGACGCGCAGCATGGAGGTGCGTTCATTGTGCGATACGTGATAATCGGAAACTCTTACGCCGCTGTTGGCGCGGTCGAATCTATCCGTGAAGTCGATCGGCGCGGAGATATCATTATTATCTCCGATGAACCCTATCGCGCGTATGGGCGGCCGCTGATCACCTATTGGATCGGTGGCACGGTGCGTGAAGACCAGATGGACTATCGGCCACAGCATTGGTACGAAAGCAACCGCGTTGAGACCATGCTGGGGAGAAAGGTGGCGCGGGTGGAACCCGGGGAAAGGCAAGTTGTGCTCGAAGTTGGGGAGAGGGTCTCATATGATCGTTTGTTGATTGCCACTGGCGGCACTCCAATTATACCCCCGATAGAAGGGGTTGATGCCGAAGGGTTGTTCACAATGACTCGTTTTGACGATGCCAAAGCATTTAAAACTTGGGTAGATCAGGACCACGTAAAGGCCGGAGTTAGCATTGGGGCCGGTCTCATAGGTTTGAGCGTTTTCAAGGCCATGAAGGGAATCGATGTGCGACTGACGCTAGTCGAGCTGCTCGACCGCGTGCTTGGTCTGGCGATGGACTACGAATCAAGCGCGATGATTGAAGAAGAATTGGCTAGAGCCGGGGTGGAAGTCCGCACGTCCACTGCCGCCGAGGCTATTCTCAAGGATGACGAGGGCCGCGTGAGAGCGGTACGCCTGAAAGGTGGGGAAGAACTGGCCTGTCAGACCGTGGTGATGGCGGTTGGGGTGCGCCCAAATGTGGACTTCTTGGAGGGCAGTGGAGTCGCCATTAATCGAGGAGTAATCGTGGATGAAGGCATGCGCACCAGTATCGCAGATGTTTTCGCGGCCGGGGACGTCGTTGAATCCAAGAACGTCCTCAGCGGAGAGAACCAGGTTATTGCCATTTTGCCGATTGCCTACGAGCATGGGCGTGTGGCCGGTTGGAACATCGCCGGGCAAGACCGGGTATACCCTGGCGGGATTCCGCTCAATTCGTTGCCGATTTTCGAATTGTCCTTGATGACAATGGGAATCACCCTGACTGACGACCGGCCCGGGCTGGATGTGCTGGTGCACACCGGGGAGCGGGTGTATCGCAAATTGGTTTTCGATGGAGGGCGGTTGGTGGGAGCCATTCTGGTGGGTGACGTGGCCCACGGTGGCGTGTTGACCTGGCTCATTCGCAGCCAGCTTCCGGTGATGTGTGATCGGCAGCTTCTGCTGAAAGGTGACCCGCTGGAGCTGGAGGCTTCCCGCCAACTGATTGCCGCCGGGGAGAATTCCGATTGGTCGCGCGAAGCCACCCCTGAGCTGCCGGTGCGATAAGCCAAAGCGTTCTCAGTTATCAATCCTTCACGCACCCCGATTAGCAGCGAACAAACCCATCCCCTTGTGACCCTCTTTGGGGAGGACTACAGGAGGAAGACGCGGCAATGTGTTTCATGCAACCTGTGCAAGGAGTTCTGCCCGGTGTTTCCGGATTTGTTCGCGCTGCTGCAGCGAGAATTCGGGGACGGAGAAAAGGTCTCGGCCGACAGATACGCGGATATTGTGGATGCGTGCTGGTTGTGCGGACGTTGCCAATTGCGCTGCCCCGCAGATCTCGGGATTTCGCGGCAGGTGATGAGAATGCGCTTGGACGCGGGACGCGCTACCGCAGCTGACTCGTACAGAGGACGGCACGCAGAAGATTGGATGCTCGCGCGCCCGCAGGAAGTTGGGCGGATTTCTGCAAGGGTTGCTCCGCTGGCGAACGCCATTTTGCGTAGCATCCCGATGCGGGGCCTACTGGAACGACTTACCGGAATTGACCGACGCGCAGAGCCGCCGCGTGTTCAGCCACGTAGTTTCCGGCGTTGGTTTTCTGCCCGCAGAAGCGGGGGGCGCTTGGCGCGCGGAATAGCCAAAAAGGATAGACGCAACCCGAGGACATCGCATCAAAGGCGCGTCGCGTATTTCATAGGCTGTCATGTCGATTATTATGGTGCGTCAGTCGGGCGGGCAGCCGTAACGGTGCTGGAGAAGTGCGGCGTGGAAGTCCTCTGCCCGGACTTTCGCTGTTGCGGGATGCCACAGCTCGCCGCAGCTGACGGTGCGCGCGCTGGGGTGAATGCGCGCTTCAATATAGAGAAATTCTCCCGGCTGATTGAATCCGGTTACGAAATAGTCACCAGTTGCGCAACGTGCACTCTTGCCCTCACGCAGCACTACCCGGAGTTCTGGCCTTCCGTTGCGAGCGAGGCGCTGGCCGCGCACACGTGGGACGTTTTCAGCTACCTTAATAGCATGTGCCAGAGGAGGCAATTGCCTTTGGATCTGCGCCCGCTGAGGCGCTCGGTGCTGTACCATTACCCTTGCCATGCCCGCTCGCAGAGATACGGAAATAACGTGATAGACCTGCTGCGCCTTATACCGCAACTTACGGTCGACTACGCAGCCATGGCCTGCTGCGGAATGGGAGGTACCCACGGTTTCAAGCGACGTCACTACGAGCAATCTCAGCAGCAAGCGCGCAAGACGATGCAGTTTCTTGAGGAGGCACAGCCGGATTGCGTTGTTTCTGATTGTCCCATGTGCGTGCATCGCATTGGCAAGGAAAGTGGCATTCAGACTGTGCACCCGGTGGAGTTGCTGGATGAGGCGAGCTGCTAAGATAAGGGTGATCGTCAGCGCATGGAATCGGATAAATTGCTGAGTGTTTCGGAAGCCCGGGAGCGTTTACTCTCTGGCGTCGAGGTTTTGGAATCTGAGACCGTAAACTCGGAAAGTGCTCTTGGGCGAGTGCTGGCGGAGGACATCCTCGCTCCCCATGATATCCCACCGTTTGCCAGTTCGAGCATGGATGGATACGCACTACAGGCGGCTGATATAGCAGCAGCTAGTGCGTTATCTGGTGTGGTGCTACCGGTGACGGCGGATATTCCGGCCGGACCGGGTATTCCACAGGCACTGCCCAAAGGAGCGGCCGCACGCATTATGACCGGAGCGCCGCTGCCCGCCGGGGCCGACACGGTGGTTCCGATTGAGATGACGGATGACTCCGCCCGGCGCGGGGACATTCAGGCCCCGCAAAA
>CAJWGI010000106.1 GCA_913031335.1 uncultured Anaerolineales bacterium
GCTGTGGCTGTAATACATTTCGATTTCATCCGCCTGCCATTCGCCGCGCTAGTGGCGGTGGGACTGCTGATGTTCGCGGGCACTTACGCGCTGGTGCACTATGCGGAGGACTACAAAGCGCAACTGGAAGCCGAGCGTGGGCGCGCGCTGGGCGAGGTGGTTGGCGGCGGGTTGTGGCAGCCGATTACACGTTTCCTGCGGCGCGCCGGGATCGTGCTTCTCGTGGATAGTTTCATTGTCGTGATGGCGTACGCGCTGGCTTTTGGGCTGCGCTTTTCGCGCGGTATGGATGCGGCTTTCCCTTTCTTTCTCGGGTTGCGCGATGGTATCATCGCGATTGTGTTCGTGCATCTGACGTTGAACGCGGCGCTGGGCGCCTATGTGCGGCGTTGGCCCCGGGTGAGAGCAGCGACCGCGCTCCGCTTCGGCGCGGCCGCGGCAGCCGCTGGCCTCGCCCTAACGGTGGGCGAGGTGCTGCTGGGGCCGGTGCGCGCCATTCCACTCTCGGTGCTTGGGATGGGGGCCATATTTTCGTGCGCAGGTTTTCTCGGGTTGCGTCATGTCCGCACCGGTGAGCGCTAAAGTGGAGGCTATTGCCATGATGGCTCCGGGCAGGCGGGCGCATACCTGTGCCGCGCTGGCAATCGCGCTTAGTTTCATGCTTGTGGGCGGGTTACGCGCCATTGCCACCCCGCTGATAGACAATCTGGGTGGACACCCAGACGAGGTATTTCATTTTGCGCGCTCGCTGGAGCGGGCGCGGCTGCTGGCGCTAGATTTCGGGCTGCCCGCCCCGCGCTTTTCGGAGGCGGAGCTGACCGCGCTAGGGACACGGGGCGCCGATTTGTGCGGACTCGGCATCAGTAGCGCTGCCGGATGTGAGCGCAACGCAGATCGGTTGCCCGCGGGCAGCGGAGAAATACGCGGGAGCGGAGTGTACCTGGCGCACGGGCTGGCGCAGCTGCTGCTGCCGGTGAGCAACACGCATTCGCGTCTGCTTTTTGGGCGCATGGCCGCGCTCGGGGTGGGCCTCGCGCTGGCATGGGTGGCGTACCGCCTCGGCTGTGCGTTGTTTGCGGAAAGGATGATCGCACTGGCGGCGGCCGCGCTGATCGTGCTGCTACCCTCTGTTAGCGGCATCCTGAGCGCGCTCTCCACAGAAGGCCCTGCGCTGCTGGCCGTGGCCCTGCTGCTGTGGGCGGCGGTGGCTATCAATCTGCGTGGCTTTTCTGCCGCAAGGTCGTTAGGTCTCGGCCTAGCGATTTTGGCGGTCATGTTCACGAAGATCACCGCGCTGGCGGCGGCGCCGGCGGCGGGGCTGCTGCTTCTGCATCGTGCTGGCTTCCGCTGGCGCGGGCTGATGCTGGCTGCGCTGGTCGGTGTGTCCGCTCTGGCGGCTGGAATTGGCATGACGTCTCCCGCTCTGGCCGGAGCGGCGCACTGGTACTCCGAGCGTGCTCCCGCGATGGTGCCGATTCACGGCATGCCTGCTGGACTGGCAGAGCAGGTTGTTTGGACAGATAGCTACGATGTGGATCCGCTCCCGCTATGGCTACGCGATGTGGATCCGCCCCCGCTGGGCAGCAACGTGATTTTGACCACGCGCGATGTGGTGCAATTCCTCCCCGCGAGTGTTTCGCGCCGGCTGGGGGGACAGCGGCTTAGCGTGGGGGCGTGGATGGTGGCGCCGAAGGGCAGCCGGCTTCATGCGCCCGAAGTAATCTTGGCATCCGATAACGGTCCCCAGAGCGCTCTTCTGAGAAGAGTGGTTACGGCTAGCGGCGACTGGCAGTTCGTGGCTTATGAGGTTCAGCTTCCGGCGCAGGTGCCCGATGTGGGCGTGCGGTTCCGCAGTCATGAAGTTCCCATGCTCTGGGACGGCGCCACGCTTGCTTCGGGGTCGTATCTGGCTTCCGGGCAACCACCCGTCTACGATGACGCCACCGCGACCACGGGCGAGTGGGACGGCGTGCGCTTCGAGAACCTGCTCAAGAACGGCTCGGGCGAGGTCGTGTGGAAAAGCGCGCCAACCGGTTTGAGATGGTTCGTCAATCGATACGGCACGAGCACATTGGCGAACCGGCTCGACGGGCAACTGTTCTCCCTTTACGACTTTGAGCGCACCGCGCTGGGCTACGCTGCCGGGGTGCGCGCCATTTTCGCCACTTTCTGGGGCTCGTTCGTCGGGGGCGACTGGCCCGGGCTGGCGCACTGGCATTACGGGGTGATCGCGGCCGTGCTTGTACTCGCAGGCTTGGGATGGCTGCGCCGCTTCCGGCGTCGCCGTGCAATGCCAGAGGCGATGCCCGCCAGCGTGGCGTTTGCGTTCCTGCTGGCCGTGCTGCTGTATCTGCTCATTGGAGTGGCGCGTATGGAGGTTTCCGCCGAATGGGTGCCGCCCCTTTTTTACGCCACGGCCCGTCACGTGCTGCCGGCAATTACTCCGGTTATACTGCTGACCGTTGGCGGTCTCGCGCAGCTCTTCTCGAAGCGCGTGACCCGGGCGGTGCTGGCATTGCTGATCGTGGGCGTGTTTCTGGCGAACGCGTGGATGCTGCTGCGCGTCGAGCTGCCCTATTTCAGCTGCCCGCTGGAGATTCGCTGGGCCTGCACCGCACTGTGAAAGCGACAATCTGATGTGCGGTATCTTCGGTGTTGTTGGCCGGGCTGACCGCGAACTCGGTGGGCGCGTGACGCGGGCAATCCACCATCGCGGTCCGGATGACAGCGGAGTCTGGGTTGACAGCACGGACACACCGGTGACGCTGGCAAACACGCGTCTTGCCATTATCGATCTCTCACCCGCCGGGCACATGCCGATGTTGCATTCCGAGCGCAGGCTCGCCATAACCTACAATGGCGAGGTCTACAATTTCGCGGAAATCCGCGCTGAACTCGAGCAGCGCGGGCATCACTTTCGCTCGCAGAGCGATACCGAAGTTATCCTGAACGCGTACGCGCAGTGGGGCGAAGAATGCGTACACCGCTTGCGGGGCATGTTCGCTTTCCTTATCTGGGATGCGCCCCGACAGCGTCTGTTCGCCGCGCGTGACCGGCTGGGAATCAAACCGCTCTATTGGGCTGAGGCTGACAACGGTCTGCTGCTCGCTTCCGAGCTGAAGGCAATGCTGTGCAGCGGGTTGATAACCCCGGCGCTGGACTTTCACGCGCTGCATCATTTTTTGACCTTCTATGCGGTGCCGCCCCCGCGCACTATGTTGCAGGGTGTGCACGCCCTGCTTCCAGGGCATTGCCTGACGTGGGAACGCGGTAAGGTGGGCGTGCGCCAATACTGGGATGTACCCATGGTGGAGAATGGCGACCTCATGTCGGCGGGTGCTGACGCTGTCGAGATCAGGCGCGAGCTCCGCCGGCTGCTGGAAGAATCGATTCGATTGCGCATGATTGCCGATGTGCCCGTAGGCGCGTTTCTCTCGGGCGGCGTGGATTCATCCGCCGTGGTCGCGCTGATGACTCGCCTGAGCGGTGAGCGCTTACAGACTTTTTCCATCGGCTTTCATGCGGAAGGCCAGCGCATGGACGAGCGTCGTTTTGCTGGCATTGTCGCCCGCCGCTACGACACCGAGCACAACGAAGTGGTGATATCCGGGCGTGATGTGGCCGCGCAGCTGCCCGACTTTGTGCGTGCAATGGATCAGCCCACCGGCGACGGGCTGAACACCTATCTGGTCTCGCGGGCCACCGCCCGGCATGTCAAGGTCGCGCTTTCCGGATTGGGTGGGGATGAGCTCTTTGCCGGGTATCGCCAGTACCGATATCTGCTGCAGGCGCAACGCGCCGGGAGATTGTGGAAGCGCCTGCCGGGCCCGGGAAAAGTGGCAGCACGCGCGGCTGCCCGGCAGCTGGCGCGCATCTCCGGCCGCGCGGCGCTCGCCGAGGCTCCCGGTTGGTTGGAGGCCGGTTTTCTCTCTCGCTACCTGCGGACGCGCACGCTCTTCAGCGAGGCCGCAAAGGCAGCGCTGTACCGGGATGGTGTTGCTGCGAGTCAGAACGGAATCGGCCCAAGCATTGAGTTGCTTCACCCCTTTGTGGTCGAGAGCGAGCGTGATGCGATTGTCAGGGTAACGCGGCTGGAACTGAAATCATATCTGGCGCACATGCTGCTGCGCGACACCGACGCGATGAGCATGGCGCACTCGCTGGAAGTGCGCGTGCCGCTGATTGACCACAAACTGGTCGAATTCGCAACCCGAATCCCCGCGGCTTTGAAACTGGGGCATTCGCCCCTCGGCGCGCTCCGCGGGCGCACGAAGCTGGTGTTGACCGATGCGCTGACTGATTTGCTGCCGGCGGAAATCATGCGGCGGCGCAAGCAGGGCTTCTACATGCCCGTCGGGGCGTGGCTGCGCGGCGGGCTGCAGCCGGTGGTTGCCGAAGCCCTCTCGCGGGAATCCGTGCAACGCCGAGGCCTTTTCGACGCGGATGCGGTGGCGGGCTTGCGCAGTGATTTCGAGGCCGGTCGCGGCCCTTACATGCGCGTCTGGGCGCTGCTTATGCTCGAACTCTGGCAGCGCGAGTTTTTGGATTGACCGGCGCGTTGCATTCACACCTGCACAATATCCATTCCACATACAATGGTGCCGATACCGCAGACTGACCCGCACGCCAACTATCGCGCTCATCGGGTGGAGATTGACGCGGCCATGCAGCGCGTTCTCGACAGCGGACGGTACATTCTCGGGGAAGAAGTGGTCGCGTTCGAGCGCGAGTTCGCGGATTTCGTGGGTGCTGCGCACGCTGTCGGTGTGGCCTCTGGCACGGACGCGCTTGAACTGGCGCTGCGCGCGTGCGGCGTTGGCGCGGGTGATCTGGTCTTCACCGTCGCGCACACGGCGGTGGCGACGGTGGCGGCGATTGAGCACACCGGCGCGACACCGGTGCTGGTGGATATTTACCCGCACAGCTACACCATGGACGCGGACTGTCTCCAGGCTGCATTACGAGACCCGCCCCTCGGGCGGCCGCGCGCATTGGTGCCAGTGCATCTCTATGGCCATCCGGCGGATATGCCCTCTATTTGCCGGCTCGCCAAAGAGTACGGATTGTACGTTGTTGAAGATTGCGCTCAGGCGCACGGCGCTGTAATCGATGGGCGCAGTGTTGGCGCGTGGGGGCAGATGGCAGCCTTCAGTTTTTACCCAACCAAGAATCTCGGCGCGCTCGGCGATGGTGGCGCGGTGGTGAGCAGCGACGCCGCTCTGGCCGAAAAGGTACGCGCTTTGCGCCAGTACGGCTGGCACGAACGGTACGTCAGTGATTCTCCGGGCGGCAACAGCCGTCTCGACCCGTTGCAGGCGGCCATTCTGCGCGCCAAGTTGCCGCACCTGCATTTTGAAAATGGTCGGCGCAGATCACACGCGCGCCGCTATCGGGAACTGCTCGCGGGGGCGGAAATCGGGCTGCCGGCAGCGCGCTCGGACGTCCGACATGTGTATCATCAGTTTGTGATTCGCACCAAACAGCGCGACTTGCTGCGCGAGCACTTGCGTGATTTCGGCGTCAGCAGCGCGATTCACTATCCCGTGCCGGTGCACCGGCAGCCGGCGTATGCCGGCCGCGTACCGACCGCGGGAGAGCTCGCGCACAGCGATGCCGCCGCCGGCGAAATCCTGAGCCTGCCGATGCATCCAG
>CAJWGI010000107.1 GCA_913031335.1 uncultured Anaerolineales bacterium
GGCATCGGCCCGTCAGGCGCGGAGACCACCAGGATGGCGCCGTCCACCTGCGCCGCGCCGGCGATCATGTTCTTGATGTAGTCGCGGTGCCCGGGCATGTCCACGTGCGCGTAATGGCGGTTCTCGGTGGCGTATTCCACATGCGCAATCGCTATGGTGATGCCGCGCGCTTTCTCTTCCGGGGCGTTGTCGATGGTCTCGAACGCGCGGAAATCTGCGCCGCCCTGCATGGCCAGCACTTTAGTGATCGCAGCCGTCAGTGTGGTCTTGCCATGGTCAACGTGCCCCATGGTGCCCACGTTTAGATGCGGCTTGCTACGATCAAATATTTCTTTTGCCATCGTTCTCTAACCTCCTCGCTCAAATGCGCCTAACAACGTCTTATCTGGAGCCCTCGATGGGATTCGAACCCATGACCTCACCCTTACCAAGGGTGTGCTCTGCCACCTGAGCTACGAGGGCTCAGTTGGTCTTCAGGTGGGCAGGGTGGGGTTCGAACCCACTCAGGCGAATGCCACCGATTTTACAGACCGGCCCGGCTCACCATCTCCGGCGCCTGCCCCAGTTGAGCCGACGAAGGGACTCGAACCCATAACCTAGCGCTTACAAGGCGCTTGCTCTGCCAATTGAGCTACGTCGGCGCGGCGCAAAAACGAGCAGCTAAGTTAAAAAGAGCGCCCTCCCGCTGGCGCCACGCTGATTATACCAAGGTTTGGTGTTAGCGGTCAAGCACTCTCCCCAAACCCGGTTCGTTCTCCCTGAGCGAACCGGCGCAAGTCTAACAGGGATGGGCAGAGTCGTCAATGGTGGGTGCTGCGGTGATTGGATCGCGCGCGTTCCGGGCGGCATAAAGCGCCAGCGACCCGGCCACCGCGGCGTTGAGTGACTGCACCCGACCATGCATGGGGATGTTGATGAGGAAATCACAGCGCTTTCGTACCAGGCGACGCAATCCCTTGCCTTCGTTGCCAACCACCAGCGCCAGCGGGCGGTTGAGATCGCTCTGGCTGATGGGGTGGCTGCCCGCACCCGGGTCGAGGCCGGCCACCCATACATCATCGCTGCGCAACTGCTCGATGGCGCGGGCCAGGTTGGTGACGCGGGCAATCAAAAGGTGCTCGCTTGCTCCCATAGAGGCTGCCACCACAGCAGGCGTCACCCCTCCGGCGCGTCTCTTTTGGATGAGCGCCCCGTGCACGCCTACCGCCTCCGCAGTGCGCAGCAAGCGCCCGAAGTTTCCCGGGGATTGGAGCAAATCCAGCATCAGCAGCAAGGGCGCTTCGCGCAGGCCTGCCGCGCGGGCGTGCATTTCTGCGATACCGACATACGGGTAAGGATGCACTTCCAGCAGCGCATCCTGGTGCGCGCTGTCGCCGGCCCACTGTCTGATTTCCGCTCGAGGCACGCGCTCGATAGGTATTGCGCGGCTCTCGGCGGCGACGACAAGTGTGGCGTTAGTTGTTGGCGTGGATTCGTGTGACAGCAGCAGCCGCACAATCTTGCGTCTGCCGGCGGACATTGTTTCCAGCAGCGCGTTGCGGCGATAAAGCAGTTCAGTCACTTGCGGTCGGCGCGTCGATTTTCCAGATGGTGCCCGATTTGCCGTCTTCCAGCGCCACGCCGGCCTGACCGAGTTGCTCTCTAATTCTGTCGGAGGTGGCGAAATCTTTGCGCGCGCGGGCTTCAGCGCGGATTTCTGCCAGCAGGCGGATGAGTGTTTCCTCACGGGCGGCGCTTCCGCCAGGGTCTGCGCTTTCCACGGGCAACACCCCGAGTACGTCACCGGCCAGTTCCCAGTAGAATGCGGCGATTGCGTTCAGCGTCTCATCGTGCGGGCGAGGATGTGCTGCCAGCAGGGTATTGACCTGTTTTGCGAAGTCGAACAGCGCCGCCAGCGCGCCGGGCGTGTTGAAATCATCGTTCATAGCAGCGCTGAATTCGGCGCGAGCGTTTTCCAGCCGGTGGGAAAAATCAACTGCAGCGTTATCGGGCGCTGGCGGCTGGCGCAGCGCCCGTTGCGCCGCCAGCGCCGGGGCAATGAGCCGTTCCCAGCCTCTACCGGCGGCCGCCAGCGCGTCCTCAGAATAATCAATCGGGCTGCGGTAATGGCTGGAGAGCATGAAGAATCGCAACACCTCCGCAGGGTATTGATGCAACGCTTTCTGAATTGTCACGGAGTTCCCCAGGCTCTTGCTCATTTTCACGCCGTCGACAGTGAGTGAGCCGGCGTGCAACCAGTGATTGGCGAAAGGCTTACCGCTCAGCGCTTCCGACTGCGCTATCTCGCATTCATTGTGCGGAAAGATGTTCTCGAGCCCGCCGCCGTGAATGTCGAAGTTCGCGCCGAGGTACTTCCCGGCCATGGCGCTGCATTCGATGTGCCAACCCGGAAAACCTTCTCCCCATGGGCTGCGCCAGCGCATGATGTGCTCCGGTTCGGCGCGTTTCCAGAGGGCAAAATCCTGCGGGCGGCGCTTCTCCGCGCGCACGTCCACGCGCGCGCCTTCCTCTAATTCTTCCACCTTGCGCCCCGATAGCTTGCCGTAATTGGGCGCGGAGGAGACATCGAAATACACCGACCCCTTCACTTCGTAGGCGTGTCCGCTCTGGATTAACTGCTCCACGGCGGCGATTTGCTCTGGCACGTGCCCGGTGGCGCGGGGCATGATGTCCGGACGGATGGTGCGCAAGCCATCCATGTCGTCCATGTATGAGCGCATGTAGCGCTCCACCACTTGCATGGGGTCGGTTTTCTCCCGGCGGGCGCCCTTCAGGATGCGGTCCTCGCCGCTTTCAAGCAAGTGGCCGACGTCGGTGATGTTCTGGACGTAAAGCACATCCAGCCCGGTGTAGCGCAAATAGCGCACAATAATGTCCATAGAGACATATAACTTCGCGTGGCCGATGTGGGCATGGTCGTACACGGTCGGGCCGCACACGTACATGCGCACGCGCCCGGGCTCAATCGGGGTAAAAAGCTCTTTCTGGCGGGTGAGCGTGTTATAGACTTGCAGCGCCATCGTGCTTCGCGGTTGCGCCTAGCGGTGCTTCTCTTCCAGCCGCGCGAAGAGCATCCGGCCCGCGGAGGTCTGAAGAACTTTCGTCACCACTACAGTGACCATATTGTTCATGCGCCGGCGGCCATCATCAACTACTATCATGGTGCCATCATCTAGGTATCCTACGCCCTGACCCGCTTCCTTGCCGTCCTGAATTATTCTCACTTCCATTTTCTCCCCGGGCAGGCAGACCACTTTGACCGCAAGGGCCAGTTCGTTGATGTTCAGCACGGTCACGCCCTGCAGCTCGGCGACACGGTTCAGGTTGTAGTCGTTGGTGACCACCGGACAGCGCAGCTGTTTTGCCAGTATCACCAGCTTGTCGTCCACCTCGCGCACGCCGTCCACATCCACATCGGTCACCTTCACAGGTACATTCGATTCTTTCTGCAACTTGTTCAGAATCTCCAACCCGCGCCGGCCGCGACTGCGGCGCGCGGAGTCAGAAGAATCGGCAACATGCTGCAACTCATTCAGCACGAAGCGCGGCACCAGAATCGGCCCGCTGATGAAGCCGGTTTTGCTGATGTCGGACACGCGACCATCGATGATCACGCTGGTATCGAGCAACACTCCGCGCCCGTTGTGCGCAGGGGCGCTGCTGTCCTCGGTTGTGCCTCGAGAGCGCAGGTGAAGTGTCCCGAGAATCTCCACGCGCCGCGCGACAAAGATGGTGATGCTAAGCCACCCGCACAGGATCGCGCCGGCTGAGGGGAGAATCTGATTGAGCGGCTGCGGAAGGGTTGAGAGCGGCCATGCCAGCAGCGCCGCCACCAGCAAACCCACCACCAGGCCTATCAACCCGGCGAGCAACACCTGCGTTGAAGTCTGCCCGAGGATTTTTCGCAGCGTGCGCGCCGGGCGCGTGCTCAGGTATGGCGTCAGCAGTATCCCGAGTAGCGCTCCGGCGATGGGAAAGAGCCAGAGGCGCAGCTCTGCAGAGAGTAGCTCGCGGATAAGTCGCGGCGCACGCTCTTCAAGGTAGAATCCGCCGATGGCGAAGCCGATCAAGCCGATAATCCGTGACATTGAATCTGCTCGCATAATGTCTCCAGAAAACGAAAGAGCGAGTACCTGGCTAGGTGGCTCGCTCTGCGTGTTTCACTTTTCGACAGCAGGCAAAAGCTCTGAAAGTCTATTGCCTGCGTATGGCTAGTTTAGTACCGACCGAAAAGCGAAAGAAAAAACGACGAAATAAGGCCAGGGCACTCGCGCGAATGATTTTTGTGCGAGCCGAGCACGCAACCATCGTAACACATGCCTCGGCGAAAGTCAAAAAAAACCGACGCAATTACTGCGCCGGCAGCGCGGTTTTGAGCGCGTCGCGCAACGCGCGGGCGCGAGTGATTTCCAGGTCACGCGGCAAACCGTCTGCACGCGAGGCCGAACTGGGAATGACCGCGCGTTTGAACCCGAGCTTCACCGCTTCGCGCAGGCGCGCCGGCAGCTGCCCGGCCGCGCGCAGCTCGCCCGAAAGGCCGATTTCGCCCAGCAGCACCATGTCGGCCGGCACCGGCTGGTCTTTAGCCGAAGAGGCGATTGCGGCCGCTATGGCGAGGTCGGCCGCCGGTTCTTGAATCTGGAGTCCGCCGACGATGTTAACAAAAACATCTTGATCCGCTAGGCGCAAGCTCATGCGGCGGGTGAGCACGGCGGTCACGAGCAGCAGCCGGTTGAAGTCCACGCCGTTGGGCGTGCGCCGTGGATTGCCAAAAGCAGTGGTACTGGCGAGCGCTTGCACCTCCACCAACAGTGGGCGGGTGCCTTCCATCGTCACGGTGATGGCAGAGCCTGGCGCGGTGGCCATGCGCTCGGCCAGAAAGGCCTCGGAAGGGTTGGTCACCTCCACCATGCCGGTTCCGCGCATTTCGAAGACGCCGACCTCCGACGTCGTGCCGAACCTGTTCTTCACCCCGCGCAGCAGACGATAGGCGTGATGCCGGTCGCCCTCCAGATAGAGCACTGTGTCCACGGTGTGCTCCAGAACGCGCGGCCCGGCGATTGAGCCCTCTTTGGTGACGTGCCCGACGAGGAAGATGGCGACATCGTTTGCCTTGGCGAGGCGGGTGAGGCGCGCGGCGCATTCGCGCACCTGCGTGACTGAGCCTGCGCCTGAGTCCAGCTCCGCGCTCGTGACCGTCTGGATGGAATCGATGATTACCAGCCGAGCCTGAAGCGCCTGGATTTGCGCCATGATTTGCTCGAGATTGGTGTCGGTGACAAGGTACAGATCATCCATCGCCGCCGCGTTGCCGCCCTGAAGCCGACCCGCGCGCATCTTTATCTGGTGCGCGGATTCCTCCCCGGAGACGTAGAGAACCACGCCGCTGCTGGCGACCATCTCGGCGGCCAGTTGCAGCATCAAGGTGCTCTTGCCGATGCCGGGGTCCCCGCCGATGAGCACCACAGAACCGGGCACCACGCCGCCGCCGAGCACGCGCGCGAATTCAGTGATGGGCAGCGGAAGCCGCTCGGTGGTGGGTAGTTCAATGTGCTGCAGCTGGCGAGGCCGGCTGGCCGCCGAGCCGGAAACCGGCGG
>CAJWGI010000108.1 GCA_913031335.1 uncultured Anaerolineales bacterium
GCTTATCAGCCGCGGCAGCCGCGCAAGGCGCGCGCGCCAGCCGCGGCCCGCGCCCAGCAACGCCAGCGCCGCCACCACGCTAGAGAGCACGCCAGCGGTGACGAAGTTGGTACCACAATAAGGGTGAATGGCCAGCCCGCGTTCCCCGGCGCGCAGGCGCTGCAACGCCCATTCGCACGCGTCTGCAAGCACTTCTGTGGGCACGTCACCGTACAGCGTAAAGCCGTGACGGTCCGAGCGGCCCGCCATTCCACCGCGCCGCGCACGTTCGCCAAGCACATGGATGGTGGCGTGCTCCAGACCATGGTTCTTGCGCACGCGCTCCACCCCGGGCTTCGCCAGCACGTCGCCCAGCAGCGTTTTCATGCCCATTCAGTTTAACATTAAGACCGCTCCGCAACAATCCACCATTTGAAGCGGCGTCCGATAGCTCAGAGCAAACTGAGTGGATCGAGCTCGACCCGCCATCCGGCTGGCGCCTCGATGTTCAGCAGCGCGGCCGGATCCGGCCCGCGCAGCACCACCTGCCAACGGTGCTGCCGAGCCACCCGCCCAAAGAAACACGGCGCCGGGCCGATGATGTCCGTGCTATTGGCGCGCTCGGCGCGGATACGGGCGCGCAGCTGCGCCGCTACTTTTTGCGCGTCCGCCTCGACGCGAGCAAGACTGGGGTCACGTCCAATCAGGCGCGCCAATTTCCCAAAGGGCGGGTACCCGTGCTGCTTGCGCAATTCGATTTCGTGTTCGAAGAAGGCTGCGTAGTCATGCGCCGCCGCGGCCTGAATGGCATGATGCTCCGGCATATAGGTTTGCAGCAGCGCCTGCCCGCCGAGCAGCCCGCGTCCGGCGCGGCCGGCCACCTGAGTGAGCACCTGAAAAGTGCGCTCGGCTGCGCGGTAATCGGGAAGCGAAAGGCCGACGTCGCACGAGATTGCCCCGACCAGGGTCACCAGCGGCAGGTCCAAACCCTTTGCAATCATCTGCGTGCCGATGAGCACATCGGCCTCTCTCTCGCTGAAGCGACGCAGAATCTGCTCGTGTGCCCCGCGCCGACGGGTCACGTCCCAATCCCAGCGCAGCGTGCGCGCCGCGGGAAAGCAACGGTGCACCTCCGCCTGCACCGCCTCGGTGCCCACGCCGAAATGCTTAATGCGCCTCCCGCCGCACTGCGGGCAGCGCGTGACCGGGGAGTGACGCCGGTTGCAATGATGGCATATCAGCTCATTGGGGGTGCGATGATAGGTGAAAGGGATGCCACAGCGCGGGCACTCCAGAGTGTGGCCACAATCGCGGCAAAAAACGTAAGTGGCATGCCCGCGCCGGTTGAGGAAGAGAATGGCCTGCTGCTCGCGTTTGAGCGCCTTATTCAACGCACGCTGCAAAGCCCGGCTGAACATGGAGCGATTTCCCGCGCGCAGCTCGTGGCGCATGTCCACAACCCGCACGCGCGGCATCGGGATGAACTGGGCCGGCGACTGCGCCCCGACAACCGGTCGATATCTGCTGCGCACCTGCAGCCGTCCGGCCTGCCCGGAGATGCGCTCAGCGTGACCCATGATGCGCTCCGGCAAAGTAAGCAACTGGTATTCGCCCCGTTTTGCCCGCTCGGCGCTGACCAGATCCGGCGTGGCGCTCCCCAGGATGCAAACTGCTCCCAGCCGGCGGGCGTATTCCACGGCCACATCGCGGGCGTTGTAATGTGGCGGTTGCACCGGCGGGTCCTGCCGGTAAGCCTCCTCGTGTTCCTCGTCGACGGCAATCACTCCGATGCGCGGCAGCGGCGCGAACAGCGCCGAGCGCGCGCCCACTAGCACATCAAGATCCCCGCAGCGCGCACGGCGCCAGGTGTCGTAACGCTCGCCGACAGAAAGCTGACTGTGCAACAGCCCCACGCGCCCGGGGAAGCGCGCGAAAAAGCGGCGCACCGTCTGCGGGGTAAGCGCGATTTCGGGCACCAGCACGATGGCCTGTTTGCCGCGCCGCAATGCCGCTGCCACTGCGCGCATGTAGATCTCTGTTTTGCCCGCGCCGGTCACTCCGTGCAGCAGAAACGCCTTTGGTTCAGGCTCGTCGAAGGCCTGCTGCAGCGCGCGCCACGCCCGCCGCTGGCCCTCTACAAGCATGGGCGGTTCTGTCGGTACGAAATCCAAATGCCTGAGCGAATCGCGAATAATCTCGGTCTCCGCAAGCGCAAGCAGACCGCGCTGGCCAAGCGCGGTCAGGTCAGCCAGCCGGGCGCCGGTCTGCGCATAAACCCGCCCGACAGCCACCGGCTCACCACTCTGCGCCCGCATGAACTGCAGCACACGCGTTTTCGCGTCCGGTTTCCGCAACCGCGTTACCTCAGCTTTGGCCTGCGCCGGGTTTATTTGCAGTTGCACGCGCTCCGGGTTGACCGAAACACGCAGCAAATCTTGCGATTTCAATGCCTCCAGCACCCCCGCCGAGGCCGGCGGGATTTCCGCCATGGGCATAAAGCTCCGGCTGCCGAGAAGCGCCCGCACCACCTGAGACTGGCGCGGGGCGGCGCGCTCGCGTTTCTGCAGCCAACGGCGCAGCACATCATCAGAGACAGTTTTCACCAACAGCTGCTGCCTCGATGCGAGCGTCAGCCAGCCGCGCCGGCTCAAATCACTCACGTGCCTGCGCTGGCAACCCACAAAATGGAGCAAGTCATCCAGCGCTGGTTCGCCCGGCCAGAGCCCGATGAGATACTCGAGAATCTCAACGGGCACCGAGCGGCGAACAAACTCGGTCTTGGCAGCCTCGATTCGCTCCGGCGACGCTGTCAGCCGCACCGTACGCACATGCTTTGGCCTGACCGCCGGCGGCGCTAGCACCGCGGTTTTGCGCAGCACGCCTTTGCGCGCCAACCGGTCCGCCACGGCCCGCCAGTTACGGCGCGGCAGTGCCCGCCCCAATTGCCGCCCCAGCAGCGCGCCGCGCGCCGAAAGCAACCGCACTATATTGCGTTGCGCTTTCGTCTGCGGGGAGAATTCTTCAGCGAGCAGCTCATAGCGAATATCCGCGCGCTGGCTCAGTCCGGGCGGCAGCATCAGCGCGATGCAATCAATCAAAGTAGTGAAATAACGGTGCGCCAGCCAGTACGCCAGATCTAATTGATTCCGGGTCAGCACCGGCTCCGGGTCAAGCAAAGACTCAATGGGTTTGAATTCGGTGATGTCGGCCGGGGGCTCGCTTTCCAGAGCAACCACAATCCCCTGCATGCGTTGTTTTCCAAAAGAAACCAACACGAGATGGCCTGCCCGCAGCCGATCCCGCAGCGCATCCGGGACGCGGTAATGAAACGTGGTTTTCAGTCGGGGAACATTGGGAAGGATTTCAGCGTACACGAACTCTCCCGATTGCTTCCGGAGACCGGGAACTACACTTCCACTTTACCGAGGACATGTTCGCGGTACCAGGCTACTTCGCGCGCAAGTCCCTCGCAGGCGCCGGTAGTCGGTTTGTACCCGAGCACCCGGTGCGCTTTCTCGATGTTCGCACGCGTCTCCAACTGGTCGCCTGCGCGCCGCGGCTGCAGCGCGATTTTCGCCTTCCGCCCCACCAGCTCCTCCACGATGCGCATGCCCTCGCCGGTGGTAATGGCCGTGTCAGCGCCAATATTAAATATCTCTCCCCGGCAGCGCGGCATGTTCTCAAGCACCGCAAGCATGCCCGCGACGATATCGCCTACGTAGGTGTAGCTGCGGTAGTGCTCCTCGCTGCCCTCAAATAGCGGAAACTCTCGCTCCTCAAGCAGGCAGTCTATCAGACGCGGATAGAGCTTTTCCGGGCGCTCGCGCGGGCCGTAAACCGAAAACAAACGCAGAGAGCAAGCGGGCAACCCGTGCTCGCGGCTGGCAGCCATCACTAGTTGCTCGGCTGCCAGCTTGGTCACGCCATAATACGAAGTCGGTTTCGGTTCCGCGGTTTCATCGCCGGTAGCCCTTGCGCCGTACACCGAGGATGTGGAAATGTGGATGAACGCCTGCAGCGCGGGCGTCTCTGCAGCAGCCTGCAGCAGACGATGCGTGGCCATAATGTTGTTGCGCACATAGGCCTCAAACGGCACGACAGCGGAAAGACCGGGCTGTGCCGCCAGATGGTAAATGGCCTCGACGTCCTGCAGTAGGTCGAGCAGCGCATCCTGCGCCAGATCGCGGCGGAAAAATGCACACCCGGCGCCGCGAAGGGCGAGAATATTCAACTCCTTCAGCGCAGGCGCGTAATTGTCAGTCAGGCAGTCCAAAGCACGCACATCATGCCCTTCTCCCGCTAGGCGCTCCGCGAGATGCGAGCCGATAAACCCGGCCGCCCCGGTAACCAATATCCTCATGCGTTCATACTCATTGTTCCCTTTCACGCCGGATGCAGATTGATTATAGCCGAATGAGCGCAGCTGCCCCCGGCAAAGCCTGACCGGCTCTACTCTGTTAACGTTCGCTTAGAAATTAATGCTACAACAGCGGGCCGGCCACCGCAATGGTACAATGCGCGTCGAGATAGGAAAAGTCTATCGTGACAATTTCTGAATTCATCTTTGACACAGCAGAAGCTACCTTTGAATCCGACGTGGTCAACCGTTCGTATGAGAAGCCGGTAATTGTCGATTTCTGGGCACCGTGGTGCGGCCCCTGCCGCACCCTCGGCCCTGTGCTTGAGGGGCTGGCGCAGGAACGCGGCGGCGCCTTTTTGCTGGCGAAGGTCAACGTGGACGAGAACCCGGGCCTGGCCGTGCGCTTCGGCGTACAAGGCATCCCGGCGGTCAAGGCTTATCAGAACGGGGAGGTCATCGCCCAGTTCACCGGCGCCGCCCCGGAGCGCAGTGTGCGCGATTTCATCCAGCGAGTTGCCCCCGGCGAAGCCGACACAGTTCTCAGCGAGGCTGCCAGCCTGCTGGCGACACGCCACTGGGAGCAGGCAGAGGAGCGGTTACGCGTGGCGTTGGACAGCCAGCCACACAACCCAGCTGCCACGCTTGGGCTGGTGCGCGCGCTCATCGCCCAAGGTAAGGGAGATGCGGCGCTCGCGTTTATCGAGGATTTTCCGGCCAGTTCCGAGATTGTCGCCGCGCAGCAATTGCAGCCACTGGCAAAATTACTCGCGGAAGTTGAGTGCGGCAACGGCAACGATGTTGACGAAGTCGACATGCTCGAGGCGCAATACTGGCAATCGGCGCGGTTGCTGGCACGCGGCCAGCACGCCGCCGCGATGGATGGCCTCTTGGAGGTACTGCGTCAGGACAAAGGTTTTCGCAAAGGCGAGCCGCGACTAGTGATTCTGGGGGTTTTCGCGCTGCTGGGCGATGATGACCCGCTCACGCGGCAGTACCGCGACGAACTGGCGGGCATTCTCTTCTGACCGGCGGCCACGCGCAGCCGCTCCTCGGCCTCCAGCCGGCACAGCAAGGCCTCGAAATCTCCCTTGCGCTCGCAGGTGAGCAGCGCCACTCGCAGGTCTTGCGCTGCTGCGGGCGCACCCTCGATGTAGCGCGCCACATGCTTCCGGAAAAGCAGCAGCCCCTTTTGCGCTC
>CAJWGI010000109.1 GCA_913031335.1 uncultured Anaerolineales bacterium
GGGCAGCAGCTTTCGCAGCGCTGCAATGCGCTGCTGGATGCAGCTGAAACCCAAATCGAATCGGAAACCCCGCCGGAAAACGAAGATTGACGCACGCGCGTCAGCGCTTGCGCTGCTGCCGCCTGATGAGCGCGGGCAGCCGGAAAGCCTGCTCGCTGCCCAAAACCGCAGTCGTTCCCCAGAAAATAGCTCCGCCAAGCGTAACGCCCACTAGGCTGAGGGTTACCACAGACCCCGGCGCCAGCGCAATCCAACCCCGTAAGACAAGCGTCATTGTGGCTGTTCCAGCGGCGGTGCGGGCGACGCTTTTCAGGATCGACCCGGCAGCCAGCCCTCCCAATCGGGGGCGCAGCAACCACAGCAGCGCGACCATCTCTAGGGTGGTGGCGATGGTGTTTGCCAGCGCCAGACCACCGTGCGGCAACAACCCATAAGCCCGGAAGGTGGCTGTCAATAGCAGGCTCAAAACTACATTAATCAGCATTGCCAGCACGCCGATGGTCACCGGTGTGCGCGTGTCCTTCAGCGCGTAAAAGGCGCGCGTGGCGATTTCGACCACAGAATGTGGCACCAACCCGAGCGCGTACCAGCTCAGTGCCCATGCCACCATCTCCGTCGATTGCGCCGAAAAGGTGCGGTTCTGGAACAGCATCGCGATGAGTGGCCGCCCAAGAAACCACAGCCCCACGCTGGCGGGGATGGAAAGGTAGAGCGCGCCGCGCAGGCTGGCGGCCAGAGAAGTGCGCATCGCTCCGATCTCACCCCGCGCTGCCTGTGCTGAGAAGGTGGGGAACATCGCCGTCGCAATCGCCTGCGCGATCGCAGCTAGCGGGAACGTGAAAATCTGGAAAGCAATCATCAGCGCTGACAGGCTGCCGGCGGGCAGGCCGGAGGCGATGACTGTGTTCACCCAGAAATTAATCTGCCAAACGGCCAGCCCGAGCGCGCGCGGAAGCATCAAGCGGCCGACTGCACGCACGGCCACGTTTTGCCACCCCAGAGTCAGGCGATACTGGCCATGGTACCCGCGAAGCACGGGAAGCTGCACCCCCAGGTGCAGCCCGGCTCCGAGCAATATCCCGAACGCCAGCCCGCGTACGCCCCAGCGCGGGGCCAGCGCCACAGCGCCGGCAATGATGCCGGCGTTGTAAAGCACCGGCGCCAGTGCTGGCGAGAGGAAATGCTGCTGAGAATGGTGCACTCCCATCAACAGGCCGCTTATCCCGAAAACCACCGTCGACGCCAGCATGATGCGCATCAGCGCGGCCGTCAACGCAATCTGCTCAGGGGCGAATCCGGGTGCCAGGAAACCCTGTGTCAGCCAGGGAGCCAGCCACGCGGCCAGTGCCGCAAGCAGGGTGGAACCCAGCAGCACCCAGTTGACCACCGCGCTTGCCAGCCGCCATGCGCCGGGCCGGTCGTCTTTAGTGAGAAAGCCAGTGAAGGTAGGAATGAACGCCGATCCGAGCGCGCCGCCGGCGATTACATGGAAGAGTAAATCCGGCACGCGAAACGCCGCGAAATACGCATCCAACACTGCGCTGGTTCCGAACGCGCGATTGATGACCACCTGGCGCAGCAAGCCCACAAGGTTGGCGGCTATGAAAGCGACCATCACTATTCCGGCGGCCTGAGCCGGGTGGCTGTTGTTGCGGTCTTCTCTCATTATTGTCTCAGCACTCATGCGGGGGCGTCCGCGCGATTATAACTCAGTGAAGAAGATGAAATGGCATCGCTCTCGCGCATACCGGCCGGGCGGTTAAGTGCTGAGAGCCGGGAGGACGCCCGGCTCTCAAGAAAGGAGGAAGAGAAGTGTTGCTATCCTTGACACATATTTAATCACATGTGCACTCAGTAGTCATGAGTGTTGTCCTATGCTTAACCTACGCTAACCCTATGAAAGGCCGAAAACAAGCGTTTTACCCCGATATGAGGGGGTGGGGAGGTGATTGCATCCGTTAAATGGTGGTATTTGGGTACCCATAGTGAAACCCGTTTCGAGGGTTAATTTCCGCGATTTTGATGGAGCGGGCCACAGAGAAGGGCTTCGCGATTTGGCAAAACTGTGTTATAAGTAGAACCCGCGCATGTGTTCGTGTGGGCGCAGTGCGTGGGTTTGTGAGTGATTGATGATTATCAAGACGGGAAAAACTATTGATGTGGCCGGCAGATTCTTTGTGGCTGGCGTTCTCGCCGTCGCGGTGACCATCAGTCTGTTTTCCGGTAGCAGCTATGCCGCCTCCGGGGATGCGGACGATGATGGCGTGCCAGACAGCGATGACAACTGCGGTTATGTTGCCAACGCAGATCAGGTCGATGATGTCAGCGCATTCTTACTTGCAGGAAGTTACAATGTGCAGGGCAACGCTATTTACAGCAGCATATGGGCGCCGAGCGACAAAAGCAAGACGCGCATTTTCGTGGACGATGTGCTCAAGACATCCGGCACTGACTATACTTGGGATTCCGACGGAAAGGTTGAGTTCGCCACTACGGAGCTTTTCACATCAGACGTGTGGTTGGTGGTTCTAGGTGATGCAGATGGAGAGGGCGACAAATGCTCACCCAACCTCGGAGTCGACTTTGACGGCATCCCAAACAAAGCCGACAACTGCCCGCTGGCCTATAACCCGTATCAGGAAGATACCTGGGGAACAAGCATTGGTGACGCATGTGAGACCACTGGCTCATCCCCTTCAGAGATTTATCAGGTGTGGGCGAAGATGTACGAACACGCCAATTACACCGGGGTCGAGGAAGTCATCCGCGTGAATGATGTGCTGCTGACCGGTAATGCAATCGGTAACAACGCCATGTCGTCCATCAGGGTCGGCCCCCATACCGCTGTGTATGTGTACACGCTGCCGAACTACGGCGGCACCGGCGAATTTTTCTGCTGTGACGATTCGGATTTCATGGATAACGCTGTAGGCCACGACACTGTTTCCTCCATTCGTATGTATAGCACCGCGCCAATTACGGTGACCAAGATATCCACAGGCATAGATTTCTGGTCGGGAACCAAAGGGCACGTGGGCCTCATCCTCACCGCGGAACTGGAATCTCTGGTGGCCTCCGGCTCCGGCGGCACAGTCACTTTGCAGCATGATTTCGTGGACAGCGTGCAGTCAATCACCGTGACTTACAATGGTAGTGGGGATTACGTGGTTTCCACCACCAACCTTGATGGCTCCGCCGGAAAGACGGCGCATTTTCATTACGAGGGCATCACCGAGACAGCCACTGCCAGCCCCACTGCGACCGTTGTGGCGACGGCAACTGCCACGGCGACACCCGTGCCCACCGCTATGCCGCAGCCACTATCCTCCGGCAGTTACACCGTGCAGAGTGGCGACTATCTCTTCAAGATCGCGGCGCTATACGGCACTTCGGTGCAGGCTCTAGCGCTGGCCAATGACATCACCAACACCGACCTGATCATTGTCGGCCAGACGCTCACAATTCCATAGAACGAAGCAAGCCAGAGCGCAGCTCGGTGCGGGCTATTCGTGCTGCGTTCCGTCCGGCAGCATGGCTCCGACCAGCGTGCGGGCGCTTTGCAGCTGCGCCGCGGTCACCAGCGCACCGGTGAGGTCGGCGTCGACTAGATACGCTCCGCGCAGGTCTGCACCGCGCAAATCCACGTTGGTCATGTCGGTGCTGTTTAGCACAGCGTTGCGCAGCACGGCGTTTTGCAGGTCTGTCCCAGAAAGGTCGGCGTAGCGCATGAAGGCGCCGGTGAAATTCGAATCGCGCAGGTTCGCGCCCGACAGCACCGCATGTTCAAGATCCGCGCCGGCAAGCCCAGTTTCGGGTTTGTGCATGCCGCTCAAGTCGATGCCCTGCAGGTTGCAGCCCAGATTCTTGCCGGTCAGCACGCGCGTGAGGCTGTAGATGTCGGTGTTGCCCATGGCGGTGATGCCAAAATACCCCGACAGCACTATTGCGCCGAAAGCCGCTATGAGCCATTTCTCACGTGGTGTTCGTGTTCTCATTATTGTGCCTCGCTAACAGTGGATTTGCTGAATGAACGCGGCACGGCCGCGCGTAGTGGGTTTGTCGATGGAACGTTGCGGAATCAGAATGAGCCCAACTGCCAGGCTGCCGCCAGCAGTGCTAGCCCGGCTGCGCCCATTCCGGCCGCCACCCAGACTGGCCAGCGTGGTTGCGGGCCCTGGATCGCGTCGCTCAGCGCAGCAATGTTTGCGCCGGTCGCGTTTCCCCGGGTCGGTGGCGGGATTATATCTGCATTGGCTGAGTGCTCATCGCCGGGGGCCTCGCTTTCCACTTCCGTCTGGGTGACCGCTTCCGCGGCCTCAGTGGTGGCTGCCGCTTGATTCGCTGGCGCCGTGGGCAGCTTCGGCTTGCGCCTTCGCCGCGCTGGCGGGCGACGGTGCTTTTTGGCTTCTATCACCCAGGGGTCCCCCGGCGCAAGCAGCTGCGCTCTGCGAATTGCGCCGGACCGTTCTTTTGCGTTTTCGGCCACGTCGGCAAGCAATTTCCAGGCTAGCAGCGTACTGGGGTGCTTCTGGATGAACCGGCGGAGGCCGTTGCGCGCGGCTTCGGTTTCGCCGGATTCCGCTTTGGCGATCAATGCTTGCAGGTCGGCCGCATCGGGATACATGCCATAACTATACATGATGATTCTGCTTGTTGCTAGACGAATAGCCCATTCTCGATGTGCGGCTCTGGTATAATTCCTGTGTATGAGCGCGGATTCAATTGACCCGGTCGCAGCTATCACCGCAGAGTTGCATATGGCCGTGACTGCGCGCTTCGGCGGGAACGAAGGCAAGGCGAGAGTGTGCGCCCGACGGGCGGCCGGCTGGGCGATTCGCGGGTGGCGAGAACGGCAGGGAATTGGCCAGCGAGGCCAGTCGGCACACCGGCATCTGCAGGGAACTGCTCTCGACCGGTCCTTGCCCGCGCATATCCGCGCGGCAGCGGCGCACCTGATTCTGCGCATTGGCGAAGATCACGAGCTCCCAGTCGATGCCGATGTTTTGGATGATGCGCGAGTGCTGGTCAACTTCTTTCTGGTGTCTGATGATGATTGTTAGCGCACCTAATCCGCGCGACGAGCGGTGAAAAAAAATGCCTGAGATTCTTTCAACCGAGTCGATGTACGAAGGTCGCGTGCTCAAGGTGCGCGTCGACACGGTCAGGACTCCCGACGGTCAGACCGCGCGCTGGGACGTGATCGAACATCCCGGCAGTGTGTCCATTGTGCCGATTGGCGCAGATGACCGAGTGCTGCTAGTACGGCAATATCGGCCGGCGGTAGGTGAAACGTTGCTTGAAATACCAGCCGGTACGCTCGAGGCGGGTGAGTTGCCGCAGGCCACTGCGCACCGCGAGCTGCGCGAGGAAATCGGCATGCGCGCTGAGCGGCTGCGCGCGATTGGAAGCTATTTCCTTGTGCCGGGCTATTCTTCCGAGCTGATGCACGCCTATGTGGCCACCGGCCTGAGCCCGGCGCC
>CAJWGI010000110.1 GCA_913031335.1 uncultured Anaerolineales bacterium
GCCCCTATCACTCTGGGTTAGTAATGCCAAAAACTCCGCGTTCCCCGCCGCCCCGCGCAAAGGGGAACGCCTTAGCCCGCCAGGGCGCAAGCCAATTTCGAGGGCGAACGCCAGCACGTCTTGCAGCACTTGCCTGTGCACGCGCACTGAGCGCACCACACCGCCCTTGCCCACCTGCGCCCGGCCGGCTTCGAATTGTGGCTTTATCAGCGCCAGTACTCTCCCGGAACTCGGTTGCAGCCAACCAAGCGCTACGGGCAGCAGCAATCGAAGCGAAATGAAGGAGGCGTCAATTGTGACCAATCCAACCTGTTCTGGAAGTCTGTGCAAGTAGCGCGCGTTGGTCTTTTCCATCACCACCACGCGCGGGTGGCTGCGCAGTTTCCAGTGCAAAACGCCTTTGCCGACATCGATGGCGTAAACGCGCTTCGCGCCGCGCTGCAGCATGCAATCGGTGAAGCCCCCGGTCGAAGCGCCCACGTCTGCGCACACCAGTCCGGTGACGTCCACGCGCATCCCTTCCAGCGCGGACTCCAGTTTTAGCCCACCGCGGCTGACGAAGTGCATGCCCGCCGTGATATCCACGTCCGCATCCGCACCTACGTGCTCCCCGGCCTTATCCACGGTGCGCCCGGCCACGCGCACTCGCCCGGCCATGATGAGCCCGCGGGCTTTCGCACGCGTTTCCACAAGGCCTTTCTCCAACAGCAGTTTGTCAAGGCGCATCTTCGTCATGCCGCCGATTCTATCATCTAGACCAATCACGCTATAATGTGCGCTGCCATGGTTATGCTGCTGCTGCGGGCGATGCGCCCACGCCAGTGGGTGAAGAATCTGATCATATTTGCCGCGCTGGTCTTCGACCGCAAGCTGTTTATGCTGCCTTACCTGCAGCGCACGCTTGCGGGGTTTGTGCTTTTCTCGCTACTGGCAGGCGCGGTGTATCTGGCCAACGATCTGGCTGATCTCGAACAAGATCGCGGCCACCCCCGCAAGCGAAAGCGCCCGCTGCCGGCAGGCGACCTTCCCGCCCGCGCTGGTGCGGCAGCCGCCCTTATAATCCCGTTAGTTGTGCTGCCGCTCGCGTTCAGGCTCCATGCCTGGTTCGGGCTGGTGCTGGCTTTGTATTGGATGCAGAACCTCGCTTACTCCATCTGGTTGAAACACGTTGTCATCATCGATGTACTGATGATAGCGCTCGGATTTATGTTGCGCGTGGCTGCCGGAGCGATCCTCGTGGATGTCGAACAGGCGCCTATCGGTTCGCCCTGGATTTACATGTGCGTTGGCCTAGGAGCGTTACTGATTGGGCTCGGCAAACGCCGCCACGAACTGATGCTTTTCGCAGGCACCGGTAACAACCACCGCGCCGTGTTGGCTGATTACAACCTGACGCTCATCGACTGGCTCATCGCCAGCGTCACCACCGGCGCAATCATAGCGTATTCCCTGTACACCTTCAACGCACCCAACCTGCCGCAGAACCACCTGATGATGGCTACCATCCCCTTCGTAATCTACGGGATTTTCCGATATTTGTACCTTATCCACGTCGAGGGCGCTGGCGGCGCGCCGGAGCGACTTGTATTCCGCGACCGGCCCCTGCTCCTATCCATCATCCTGTGGGTGGTCGCAGCCGCTGCGGTGATGTATCTGGGTTAACCTCGTGGCCACGCTCGAATCGACCCGCGCCAGCGCACCGGGCAAGTTTATCTTGTTCGGTGAGCACGCCGTGGTCTACGGAGAGCCAGCGCTGGCCGCACCATTACAATCACTACGCGCGCGCGCGCGCGTCTCAAGGGCGGCCGCCGAAACCCCCATTGGTCTGTTTCTCACCGCAGATGAAATCTCGCTGCGCACCCACTATGCCAACCTGAAGCCAACCCACCCGCTCGCTGCCATTGTGCGTGGAACGCTACAGGCGGTCGGCAGTTCGGGCGCGCCGCGCGCTCACCTGCAGGTGAGTTCTAATATTCCAATAGCTGCCGGGCTGGGTTCCAGCGCGGCCACGGCCGCGGCAGTCGCGCAGGCGCTGGCCCGTTTTTTGCAGCACGAACTCTCCCCAGAACGCCTGTCAGAGCTGGTTTTCGAGGTGGAGAAACTGCAGCATGGAACGCCCTCCGGAATCGACAACACCGTTATCGCACACGAACAGCCGGTATTCTTCAGCAAGGGGGCGAGTACCGAAGTACTGAAACTGGCGCGGCCACTTTCATTTGTGCTCGCCGACAGCGGCCAGCGAAGTTCAACCAGAGACGCGGTGGTGCGCGTGCGCCAGCGTTACAATTCCCGCCGGAGCGCATACCAGTCCAGTTTCACGGAAATGGGAAACATCGCTCGCGCGGCGCGCACTGCGCTTGCTCGCGGTGACAGCAGCCGACTCGGCGAACTGATGTGCCGAAACCACGCGCGGCTGCAAGAAATCGGCGTCTCGTGCCCTCCGCTCGACCGCCTCGTGGAAGCGGCCATACGCGCAGGCGCGCCAGGGGCGAAGCTTTCGGGTGCCGGCCTCGGCGGCCACATCATCGCGCATGTTCATCGCGGGGATGGCGACCGCGTCGGCTCCGCTCTTGCAGCTGCTGGCGCAAGAAGCGTCATTATGACCGAACTCACACCTAGCGCCAATGCCGCCTAAACTGGTCTACCTGAAACTTGGCGGTTCGCTGATCACCGACAAGCATGACGAGCGCACTCCCCAGCGCAGCACTTTGCGGCGGCTGGCGCGCGAAATCGTCGCCGGAATGGAGCAGCGCCCGCACATCAGTTTGCTGATCGGGCACGGGGCCGGCTCTTTTGGTCACATCCAGGCTACCCGCCATAATACGCTCGCAGGCGTTCGTTCCGCACGCGATTGGCACGGTTTCGCAACTGTCGCAGCAGCAGTGGCTGAACTTAATGGCATTGTGCGCACCGAGCTATTCTCTGCGGGCGTTCCGGTGTTCAATGCGCAACCCTCGGCATCCGCGCGCTGCCGCGATGGAAAACTGGTCAAACTGGCTGTCGAACCCATCAAGGGCGCGATCGACAACGACTTGACCCCGCTGTTGCACGGCGACGTAGCATTCGATGAGACGCGCGGCGGCACGATAATCTCCACCGAAATGATTTTTGGTTTTCTTTCGCACAGCCTTCCGCCGGATGAAGTGCTCCTGGCGGGAATCGCGCCGGGAGTGCGGAGCAGCCACCCCCGCGGAAGCGTCATTCCGGAAATCACCCCGCAGACCTTTCCGGATTACGCGGCCGGCGCAGCTATTTCAGACGCGCCCGACGTCACCGGCGGGATGAAAGGCAAGGTGGCGGAAATGATCACATTGGTGCAAAATATCCGCGGCGCCACTGTGCGCATCTTTTCAGCGGAGCCGGAAGGCGCACTGACCCGCGCGCTCTCAGGCACAGAGACAACCGGCACCGTCATTCGAGCCGCCCGAACAGAACAGACGCCCGCATGACATCACGGGCGCACAAACTGTGATCTTGACGTGAGAAGCCGCGCCCCGAACGAAATCCTACAGATACCGCGCGATGCAAGTCCCGCGGAAATTGTCGCTGCCGTCACCGCGCGCACGGCGCACTTCCGCGAACTTTCCGCTGATGAATCGGTGCAGGCCCTGTCCGAAATCTATCAAGCCGCCGCATTCCTGCTGTGGGAGATCAAAACCAACCCGGAAGCTCGCACTACTCCAGGAGCCGCCGCCGGCGCAAAGCCATCACGCCATCGCCGCGTGCCGGCGAAGCCGCGCCGCAAACGCCGCCGCAAAGCCGCGCCCGGTTGGGCACCGCTTCTGATAGTGGCGCCCACCCTGGCCGCTCTCGCGGTTTTTCTGCTCTATCCCGATGACACAATGTCCGCTGCATGGAAGCTGATTGACCAAGCCACAGCCGCGCGCGCGTTGCTCTCCGGACCTCCGGAGCCGACCCCGCCCGCTCTGCCCACTCCAACGCTGCCCGTTATCCCGACCGCGGGTGCCGCCGTGGTTGCCCCGGCCGCAATCTCTCACTCTGAACCCGCCGCCACGCCCGGCGCAGCGCCCACAGCAGATGCGCCTGCGCAGACTGCTGCCCTGAAGCCGGTGCGCGCCTGCGTCACTATCTCATCACTGAATGTGCGCGCTGGGCCCGGAGTCGCCTATCCAAGCAATTCCTACCTGCTGGAGGGTGAATGCGTCACTGTAGTCGCGCAAAATGCAGCCGGAACATGGGGCCTGGTCCGCTCCGCTCCGCGCGCAGGCGCGGAATCCGGTTGGACCTCCCTGGCATATCTGCAGTCCGACAAGTCGCTGCGCACTCTCCCTGTGGCCACCCCACCCGCCGTACCCTCCCCATCACCGTAATCCCCGATGAGCGCCGCGCCAAGCACCGACTGACGTACGGCAATCGTAGCGATGCCGGAAGTCTTCTTATTCGACCAGGGCAGCTCACCCCGCCCGCGCGAACAGGTGCGCATCGAGCAAGCCCGCGCCGAGCCCTATCCCGACGGGATCCGTGTGCGCGTCACCGTGATGTTGACGCCGTTTTTTGAGAGGCCGAATCTCAGCATAACCATCAGCGACTCAAGCGGTGAGACTGTCGCCGAGGCAGACGTGTTGGAACCCATCACGCCCACCACTGAGATGACCATGCATCTGCGCCGGCCAGCGCCACGGGGGGAACACAGCCTGCGAGTGGCACTTTATTACGGCAACGACGAACCACAGGATGTGAGTCTCCTGTCTTTCCTTCCTGGGAACGAGAGCTAAATATCTAGGTTGCGCACTTCTTTCGCGTGCGTCTGGATGAAGCGTCGCCGTGGCGGCACGGCAGCGCCCATAAGCATATCGAAGGTGCGGTCGGCCTCGGCAGCGTCTTCAATATCCACCTGCAGCAATATGCGGTTGGCCGGGTCCATGGTAGTGTCCCAGAGCTGGTCCGGGTTCATTTCGCCCAGCCCTTTGTAGCGCTGCAACTTGGTTTTGCCGCTATTGCCCCATTCTTTCAGCGTGGTATCTTTGTCGGCTTCGTTGAACACGTATGATTTCTTTTTCCCCTTCGCCAGCAGATACAGGGGTGGTTGCGCGATGAAAAGGTGTCCGCACTCTATCAATGTTTGCATATAGCGGAAGAAAAAAGTGAGCAATAGCGTGCGGATGTGGCTGCCGTCAACATCAGCATCCGTCATTATAATCACGCGATGATAACGCAGCCCGCTCAGGTCGAAACCGTCGCTGATGCCGGTTCCAAGCGCCGAAATCAGCGCCTTAACTTCGTTAGAGCCAAGGATTTTGTCAAGGCGCGCGCGCTCAGTGTTCAGGATTTTCCCACGCAATGGCAGCACAGCCTGGAAGTGGCGGTCACGCCCTTGCTTCGCCGAGCCGCCGGCAGAATCGCCCTCCACGATATAAAGCTCGCATTTGGCTGGGTCGCGCTCCGAGCAATCGGCCAGCTTGCCCGGCAAAGTCAGCGATTCAAGC
>CAJWGI010000111.1 GCA_913031335.1 uncultured Anaerolineales bacterium
CGTGAAATATCCCGCGCCGGGCTGGCGGGTGCCGGGCAGGGTTCGGTAAGTGATGCCGTCGCCGTCCACATCCAGATAGCGTTGGAAACCGTTGGCGGCGACCTGTTCATCTGTGAGCACCTTTCCGCGGTCCACAGGCTGTTCCGGGTATTCGAAAGGCGCGGTCATCCAGATGTTCATGCCCAAATCAAGGTCGCTCAGAACGAACACGGGGGTCTGAAAGCGCTCGGCGATATCGAAGGCACGCCATCCGAATTCGAAGCATTCGGCCACGGTGCCGGGCAACAGGCAGATGTGTCGTGTGTCGCCGTGGCTGGCCCAGTAGCAAGCGGTCACATCGCCCTGCGAGACGCGCGTGGGCAGCCCGGTGCTCGGGCCCATGCGTTGCACGTTCCAGATGACGGCCGGAATCTCCGCGTAATAACCGTAACCGGCGAATTCGGACATCAGGCTGATACCCGGTCCGGACGTGGCTGTCATCGCGCGCGCGCCTGCCCAACCCGCGCCAAGCACCATGCCGACCGCCGCCAGTTCGTCTTCGGCCTGCACAATTGCGTAAGTTGCGCTGCCGTCATCAGAGGTGCGCAGCATTTCCGCATAATGGGTGAGTGCGTCTGCAAGGCTGGTGGATGGGGTGATGGGGTACCAGGCCATGACGGTCATGCCGCCATAAATCGCGCCGAGCGCGGCGGCGAAGTTGCCGTCAATCATTATCATGCCTTCGGTGGCGCTGCTGCGCTCCACCCGGTATGGGTCGGTTTTGGAAAGGTTCTGTGCTGCCCAATCAACGGCGGACTTGACGACGGAAAGATTGGTCTGAATCAACTTCTCGCGGCGCGCGAAATGCCAGCGCAGCGCTGCCTCAATCTCTGTCAACTCGATACCCAGAAGGTGCGCGAGCACACCGACGTACACCATGTTGGCTATGTATGGCTGTATTGAGGTGGAGACCTGTGCCTGCTTCGATAGCTGCTTTACCGGCATGTGGTAATAGGTCAGGTCATCGCGCGCTAGTTCATGCTCGGAGCTTTCGGGGTAAAAACAGACTCCGCCCGTTTTTACTTTGGCGAGGTCATCCGCCGCTGTTTCGGGGTTCATCAGCACCACAATTTCCGCGCGCTCCCGGCGGGCGACATAACCATCCTGGCTGCAGCGGATGGTGTACCAGGTGGGCATACCCTGAATGTTGGAGGGGAAGAGGTTCTTCCCGCTGCTGGGGATGCCCATCTTGAAGAGCGCGCGCAGCAGCACCAGATTGGAAGTCTGGCTGCCAGACCCGTTACGCGTGGCGATTTGGATGGAAAAGTCATTTATTGCTGCCCCGATGTTGTTCGCGGTGGCGCTGCTTTCGGCTGCAATCTCTGTGACGGCCATGTGTTCTCCGGTGCTGTGTGTGGTGGTGCGGCCGCGCTCAGGAATCCTGGGGCCGGTCAGCATCCCGGGCGCGGAGCAACTCGGTGTGTTCGACGAGGGCGCGCCGAGCGGATTCGATGTCGCCGCTGATGATGCCACTGACTATCCGGGCGTGGTAGTTCCACACATCGCGCAGATAGTCGATGTCGGCGTACACGTTAAGTTCTACCGCCTCGTAGGCGTCCCAGTACGCTTCGAGCAATCCCTGCACGAACGGATTCTCTAATCGCTGGAAAATCCCCAGATGCAGGGCACGGTGTTCCTGATGCGGAATTCGGATGGGCGCACCCTCCAGTTTGCGCTGCGCGGCGCGCACCAGGCTTTGCAGGGCGGCTTTGTCGCCGGCGGATAATTGCGCCACCGCCTCGGCAAAGAAGCTGACTTCGACATGGTGCCGCAATGCGCTGAACGCGCTGAACAGGTTGCCGTCCACCGCCAGCGCAAAAAGCAGACTGTGTTTGATGGCGGGTAAGAAAGTGTATTCAGCGCAGCGAATGCCCGAGCGTGGTTTGACTTCCACCAGTCCGAGGTGGCGGGCTACCTCAAGCTGCTCACGAAGTTTGCTCATGCTCAATCCGAGCCGCGCCTTGAGTTTCTCCAGCGGGGGCAGCCGGTCTCCTGGCCGGCAGCTGTTGGTAACCAGATAGCGCAGGAAGTCTGAGTCAATCTTGGATGCGATCATCTTTTGTCAAGCGCTCATATTTATCTATATAATCTGATTATTCTGATTATAACGCTGTTTTGACGCTGCTGTCAATCTGCGCACCCATGCCCGATATCTCGCCAGAGCCGGCGGCGTGGTATACTCGCGGGCGCGCTGAGTACTGTGGAGGTGTATCGATGGTGAGTGAGGAATTGTTGGAAATCCTGCGTTGCCCGGCCTGTGTGCAGCAATCGGAAGGCATGCTGGAATTGACGCGCGACACCTGGCTGGTGTGCCAGGAAGAGGGTTGCAGCCGCAAGTACCCCATCCGGGACGACATTCCGGTGATGCTGATTGATGAAGGCGATAAGTGGGTGCAAACGGCGGTCACGGAGCTCCCGGTGCCGCCGCCGGCGGAATGATCGCCGCGTCACGACTTTATTGACCAACAGTTGACGCGGCGGCTATGAATCTGCGGCGCTTGCTGGCGCAACTCAATTGCGGCGACGATGAATTGGCGGAGGCGGCCGCGCGGGCGCTTCCTGATTTTGGAGAGCGTGCGCTGGCCGCGTTGAGTGAGATGTGCGCCAGCGAGAATGTAGAATCGCGCTGGTGGGCCACGCGCGCTCTGGGTGAGCTTCCGGACTCGGCAGCGACTGAACTTCTGGTCAAGCGGCTGAAAGATGAAGATGCTGAGGTGCGCGTTGTGGCGATACTAGCGCTCGGCCAGCGCGCCGACCTGGCCGCCGTCCAGCCCCTGACCGAGATGCTGCACGAATGCGGGGGCTATCTAGCGCGCCATGCTGCTGAGGCGCTTTCCCGGCTTGGCGATGGGGCCGCGCCAGCGCTTGTTGATGCGCTTGGCGGCGGCGATACCGGCGTGCGTGCAAATGCCGCCCGCGCGCTGGCGCGTCTGAGCGATAGCGAGGCCGTCCCTGCTCTGGTTCAGGCGCTCGATGACGAATCTGCAGTAGTCTCTCATTGGGCCGAAATCGCGCTCGAGCGGCGCGGGGTGGGCATGCTCTTTTTCCAGCCGTAACGTTGCCTCATCCCGGCCACACCCAAACTATCCACATCCCTACCATCACGAGCGCGGCAACGACCTCGAGCAGATAGCTGGCCCCGAACCCGAGCAGCACGCCGCGAGTGGCCTGCCAGGCTTTCGCTCTGTCCTGCGTGCGGCTGTATTCCGCGAGGTAAATACCGAGCACGCCTCCAATCAACGCGCCGATGACCGGCAACACGAAGAATCCCATCACCGCCAATGCCAGCCCTAGCAGCATGGACTGGCGCGAGGCTCCGCCACGGCTGGCACCGGACTTTGCCAGCCACAGCCGTGCGGCTCCGGAAGCTACTGCCAGCAACGCCATCGTGGCCAGCAGCTGACCGCCGTTCTCTCCGAAGCCGGTCAGCAGGCCATAACCTGCGGCCGCCAGCAGGATGAGCGTCGGGCCGGGCAGCACGGGCACAATCGTGCCCGCCAACCCGACCAGCATCACCAGTCCGGTGAGAATAAGAATCAGCAATTCTGAGATTGGCATTGGGTTCTCGCTATGCGCGAATCACTTCCTCGCCCGGCATCCACGGGCGCAGCGCTTCGGGGATTTCCACGCTTCCATCGGCCTGCTGATAGTTCTCCAACACGGCGATGAGCGTGCGCGGCAGGCCGAGGCCAGACCCGTTCAGCGTGTGCACGAATGTCGGCTTGGCGTCTTTATTTGCCCGGAAGCGCGCGTTGGCGCGACGCGCCTGGAAGTCGCCGCAGTTGGAGACCGAGGATACTTCCAGCCACTCATCGCAGCCCGGCGCCCAGGCCTCGATGTCGTACGTGATGCGCGACCCGAATCCCAGATCTCCGCTGCACAGCTGGCGCACGCGGTAGGGCAGCCCGAGCTCGGCGCAGGTCTTCTCCACGTCGGCGACCATTTTCTGCAGCGCGTCAGCGGATTGCTCCGGCCGGGTGAAAGCGTACATCTCCACTTTGTCAAACTGGTGGCCGCGCTTGATGCCGCGCACATCCTTGCCTGCGGCCACCTTCTCGCGGCGGAAGCACGGCGTGTAGGCGGTGTAGTAAAGCGGCAGTTCGTCCGCGGCGAGGATTTCATCGCGGTGCAAATTGGTTAGCGGCACCTCGGCGGTGGTCACGAACCAGGCATCGTCCTCGGCGTCGTGGTAGATGTTGTCCACGAATTTGGGCAGCTGCCCGGCGGCTTCAAAGTTGATCTCCTTCACCATGAACGGCAGATAGCGCTCCGCGTAGCCCTGCCGCGCGTGCTGCGCCAGCATGAAGCTGATGAGCGCGCGCTGCAGACGCGCGCCGGCGTCATTGAGCACATAAAACCGCGAACCGCTTAATTTAACGCCGCGCTCGAAATCGATGATGCTAAGTTCTGTGCCAATCTCCCAGTGCGGTTTAGGCGTAAAATCGAATTCCGCTCGCGCGCCGACCTCGCGCACGGTCACGTTGTCATCGTCGCTCTCACCCAGCGGGGTGCCGGGCTCCGGCATGTTGGGTATTTCTAGCAAGAGGGCGCGCAGGCGGGTTTCGACGGCGCGCACCTGTTCATCTAGGCTGGAGATGCGGTCGCCAACGGAGCGCATTTCCGCGATGCGCTCCTCGCGGTCGGAGGCGGCCTTCATGCGGCCGATTTCTTTGGAGACGCGATTGCGTTCAGATTTGAGCGTCTCGGTTTGCTGCAGAAGCTCGCGCCGCTCGCGGTCCAGCGCAAGTACGCCCTCTAGGTCTGCTTCGGCGCGGCGCAGCGCGAGCGCGGCTCTCACCTCTTCCGGGTTCTGGCGGATGAAATTGATGTCAAGCATAGCTCCCTCCGTGTGTTCAATGAATGCGAACGGCCCCGCATCCGTGGTAGGACGAGGGGCCGCTCGTGGTGCCATCTACCTTTATCAGGCGCTGTGCGTGACCTCATTGCGCGCTAACGGGCGTTCCCGGCCAGCCTTTCGGCGGCGGCTTTGATGGAATGGAACCGCCCGGCTCCCCACTGCCTTGCAGCCACCGGCAGCTCTCTGCAGGGGTATTTCCGTGGCGATGGGTCTCCATCGACCGTTCTGTGATTTGAACTGGGCTGATTATAAACGTATCTTGGCCGGTTGTGCAAACTGCGCCGGAGGATTAAGGCCAGCCGGATTTGCGCAAGCGGGCTGTGCTCTGCAGGCGCATGCGATTGAAGGTGTAGTGCAATGAGTCACGGGCGTACTGCGCGCCGGCCAGCGAGAACTGCTCGTCAAACGGGCGCGCGATGATGTCGCCTATCTACACTGGCATGACTATCTCACTCTTTGCGGAACTGCAGGCAGTAATGGTGAAAGGTGTTGCTCACCCAGGCGCTGCCCATGCCGT
>CAJWGI010000112.1 GCA_913031335.1 uncultured Anaerolineales bacterium
GCAAACCCCCAACATAAACGTAGCACAAACTTCGTTCGCTGTAAGCAGCCGCCTCAGGGATTCGCGGTTGCACGCTCTCCTAATGAGTCGGGCCGCCGAAGTTCACGCAACCGTCACAGCGAGCGGGGGCGGGGCATCCACGGAGGCATCAGGCAGCCGGCCACGCAGCGACCATGGCCCAGCCCAAGTGATTTCCACATCAACGAGTTCAGCCGTGCGGTCGCGTTCATCCTCGAAAAACACCAGCTTGTTCGTGCGCGTGCGGCCGCGCCACTTCCCCCGGTGAAAATCCTCTACCAGAACCTGCGCCCGCTCTCCGAGCAAGCGATTATTAATGTCGGCCACAATACCAGCCTGTAAGTCATCCAGTGCTTTGCGGCGACGCTCTTTCTCCTCCGCGGGCACATCGTCCACCATATGCCGTGCGGAAAGTGTGCCCGGCCGCGGCGAGTATTTGGCGATGTGTACCTTATCCAGTTTCAATTCGGCCAGCAGGTCGTGGGTGTCCTGAAACTGTGCTGCACTCTCGCCCGGAAAACCGACGATGACATCGCACGCGATTGACCCCGCCGGCATATGCACGCGGATGCGCCCGATAAGGCTGCGATATTGCTCCACGGTGTAATCGCGGCGCATGTTCAGCAGTATCGTGTTGTTGCCGGACTGCACTGGCACTTCAATGTGCTCGCATATCCTCGGCAGCGCGGCCACCGTGCGCAGCAGGTCATCATTCATGTAGTTCGGATGCGAGGTCAGAAAGCGGATGCGCTCGAGGCCGGGCGTCTCATGCACCACTCGTAAAAGCTGCGCGAGGTCGGGGCCGTCTTTGACATCGCAGCCGTAGCGGTCGACAATCTGCCCGAGCAGGGTGATTTCTCTCACGCCCTGTGCTGCCAGGGAACGCGTCTCGGCCGCGATTTCGCCGACCGGCCGCGAACGTTCCATTCCCCGCCGGAACGGGACGATGCAAAACGCGCAGGCGTACGAGCAGCCATAGACCACCGGCACATGCGCGCTGACCAATCGACCGCGCTGCGCCAACGGCAGGGTGAGTTCGCCGTCCTGGGCCGCATGGCGGCGCGCGACGGCCACGCGCTCGACGTGCAGCTGATTCCGGTCGGCGATGCAATTCAGCAGCGCCGTCGGGTCAGAGGGAGGCAGGAAGACATCCACCTGCGGAAAAGCGCGCGCGAGTTTCGGGTTACCTTTTACCCCCACTAGGCAGCCCATCAGCCCAACCACAAGGCCAGCGTGGTCGCCGTTCTTCAGGCGCCCCACACGCTGCAGCCATCCATTGGCCCGATCCTCGGCGCTTTGCCGCACAACGCAAGTGTTCAGCACGGCCACATCGGCCTCGCCGATTTCATCTGTCGACGCGCCGCCAAGTTTCTCCAACTCGGAAGCCAAGCGCAGGCTGTCCGCCATGTTCATCTGACAGCCAATCGTGTGGATGTGGTATTTCATGGCGCGTAGATTCTGCCTAAGTGCATTCTACCAACCCGCGCAACCGCGGTCAACGCGCGGCCCGCCGCCCAACAATGAGGAGCTCTCCGAGATCAAACGTCATGCGGCCGTCAACCTCGCGCGGGTTGAGCGCGGCGCGCGCCGCCGCCGGCGCCTGCAGCAGCATGACGCGCAAACGCGTGCGCGTGCGCTCGGGAACGCTCATACGGTCGCAGTATGCGCCGAAGTCAATTGGTGTGCGGAATTGCTGCCGGTGTTCAATGCGCAAGCCGGCGGTACTGAAGAAAGCCTCCCAATCAGGCAGGCTGTGCTCGAAATTGTGGCTGCGGTCCCGCAATCGCTCGAATGCATTGATGAAGCGCACGGCCAGCGGTTCCGGCGGGGTGACGTTGTCGATGACGGCCACGCAGCCACCGCGCCGCACCACGCGCACGCAACTATGCAGGAACGCACCGACATCCGCAAAGTGATGCGGGGCCAGACGACAGGTCACCACATCAAACGTGCCTTCCGGGAACGGCATAAGACCGGCGTCGTGCTGACAGAAGAGACCATTTTCAGCGCCGTTTTCCGCGAGCCAATCGCGCGCTACGCGCAGCATAGGCCCGGTGATATCGCTGGCGACCACTCTTTTAGCCAGCGGGGAGAGCACCAGCGCGGTGTGACCGCCGCCGGTGGCGATGTCAAGCGCCAGCCGAATGGGGTCACGTTGCAGCCGGGCCAGCAGCGCGCCCAGGCTCTCGCCCCGCGCGTACACGGAGCTGCGCACATAATCCATCGCACGGGGACCGAATTGCGCCTGAATCAATTCGTTGGTCATGCAGCCACAATTCTCCCTCGCAACGCGGTTCCAGTCAATCGCATCACCGCATTCTAATTGGGGTACAATAGCGAGGCATCCGCTCAGAGAAAGGCTGCGGGCATGAAGGAAAACACCGCTCTGACATTGGACGAGAAGGGCACGGCGGGTAAAACCTGGCGCGTGACTGCGCTGCTGGTGGTGGTCGTGGGTGTGTTGGGAGCGGCGGCTTACGCGGCGCAACGTTACACCGCCAGGCAATGGACCTTGTTCGCCACACCCACCGCCACGCCGACTTTCACGCACACGCCCGTGCTGCCGACCGCCACCCTTTTTGAGCCCACCGAAACCGCCACGCTCACGCCCACCCCCACGCGCAGCGGCCCGGTGAGTTACGTCATTCAGGAAGGCGACACGCTTTATTTTGTAGCGGACGAATATGAAATCGACATAGAAGCCCTAATCGCCTACAACCTAGAACAAGGCATTGACCTGACTTCTCTCCTGCAGGTGGATCAGGAGATACTGATTCCGCCGCCCGATTTCAAGGCGCCGACACTGACGCCAATGCCCAGCGACGTCAGCCCCGGCACCATCATTGAACACACCGTGCGGCCCGGAGACATCTTGCAACTACTGGCGGAGGAATTCAACACCACCCTCGACGCCATTCTGGAGGAGAATGAAGACCTGGCTGAAAACCCAGACGTGCTCAGCGTCGGGCAGAAAGTGCGCATACCCGTGGACCTACTGGCGCTGACTCCAGCCACGCCAACGCGCCAACCTTCGGCCACCGTTACTCCGCAGCCGTCGGCGACGCCGACTCCCTGACCCCGCCCCATGCCGCGAGCGCGGCCTCAATCTCCTGCAGCACCACGCGCTCGGTCTCCGATTCCCGTGCGGCGCGTAAGGCACTTTGCGCCGTATCCGCGCTGCAGCGGCCCAGAGCCCAGGCCGCATGGCCGCGCACCACCACGTCAGGATCGCTGCGGAGCGCGCGTTCCAGATGTGGAACGGCAGCGTTTTCGCCGCTGTTGCCCAGCGCCACCGCGACATTGCGCAAGAGGCCGCCGCGTTTAGCGCGTTTCAGCGCGCTTCCCCGAAACGCACTGCTGAATTCAGGCTGCGAAAGAGCAAGCAGCGGACCCGCCCGCGGGTGGGGCAACGGCGCGTGGGGCGAGAAATCAGGGTCACGTAGCGGCTGCGCGAAGCGCTCGTTCCATGGGCATACTTGCTGGCAAACGTCACAACCGAACACCCAGTCGCCCAGAGATTCGCGACGTTCTGCCGACAGCGCTCCACGGTGCTCGATAGTGAGATAGGAAATGCAGCGTCTGCTGTCCACCCGCCGTGGATCAGGCAGAATGGCGCTTGTCGGGCAGGCATCCAGACAGCGCGTGCAGCTGCCACAGCGGTCGGCGCGGAAGGGTTCATCCGGCGGCAGCGCCAGGTCCAACATGGCCTCCGCCAACAGCGTCCACGAGCCAACATCCGCGTTGATGAGCATGGTGTTCTTGCCGATCCAACCCAGTCCAGCGCGCTGCGCCAACACGCGCTCCAGCAACGGGCCGGTATCGGTGTACAGCCGGTGCTGCACCGGTCGCCCGGCCGCCGTCTGCACAAAAGCAATCAATTCCTTCAGGCGCTGCAGCAAGACGTCATGATAATCGCGACCCCACGCATAGCGTGCCACTCTACCGTTCAGGAAAGCCGGTTCCGGTAAGGGATGCTCCCCTTGAAAGTAATTTGCCGCCAGTACCAGAATGGATTCGCAATCGGGGAAAAGCGCGCGCGGGTCAGCGCGGCGTTCGCGGGCGCGCTCGCCGGCCATGTATTCCATGCCCGCGTGCAGCCCACCCGAAAGCCAGCACTGATACTCAGGCAGGTGCTCAGGCGGGTCGGGTGTGGTGATTCCGCACAGGGCAAAACCGAGCGCGCGGGCGCGCGCCTTGATGCGCTCAGCGAGCAAGCGGCCATTCCGCAAGTTCAATTCGTTAAATACTTCGGCAGGAATTGCCCGGTGTAGCTCGCCTTCACCGCCATCACCTGCTCAGGCGTACCCTCAGCCATTATCTCTCCTCCGAGGTCGCCGCCCTCCGGCCCCAAGTCTATGACGTGGTCGGCGACCTTGATGATGTCAGGATGATGCTCAATAATCACCACGGTGTTGCCCTGATCGGCGAAGCGCTGCAGCACCTCGATGAGCCGGTCGACGTCGGCGGCGTGCAGCCCAACCGAAGGCTCATCAAGCACGTAAAGGGTGCGACCGGTGGAACGCTTAGAAAGTTCCTTGCTCAATTTCACCCGTTGCGCCTCGCCGCCAGAAAGCGTTGTGGCTGGCTGCCCGATCTTAATATAGCCCAGCCCGACCGCCAGCAGCGTAGAAAGTTTGCGCTGCATCGGGGGGAAGTTCGCGAAAACCTGCGCCGCCTCCTCGATACTCAATGCGAGCACATCGGCGATGGTCAGATCCTTGAAGCGCACCTGCAATGTTTCGCGGTTGTAACGCACGCCATTGCAGACATCGCAGGGCACGTAGATGTCGGGCAGGAATTGCATCTCGATGCGCAGCTGCCCCTGCCCCTGACAGCCCTCACAACGACCGCCCTTCACATTGAACGAATAGCGCCCAGGCTTGTAGCCGCGGATCTTGCTCTCGGGCAACTCCGCAAAAAGCTTGCGCACATGGTCAAAAAGGCCGACATAGGTAGCCGGATTGGAGCGCGGCGTGCGCCCGATGGGCGACTGGTCAATGTTGATAATTTTGTCGATGTGCTCCAGTCCCTCGATGCAATCGTGCGCACCCGCCGCGGCGCGCGCGCGGTGCAAAGCCCGCGCAACGGCGCGGTAGAGAATGTCATTCATCAACGTGGATTTCCCGGAACCGGAGACCCCGGTGATGCAGATGACTTTGCCGAGCGGAATGCGCACGTCAATCCCTTTGAGATTGTGCTCGCGCGCGCCGCGCACCAGCAGACATTCTCCGTTGCCTTCCCGCCGCGCCGGCGGAACGGCGATGGAGCGCCGGCCCGAAAGGTACGCACCGGTGAGCGAGTCCGGGTTGGCGATGATGTCGTCAGCAGTGCCCTGCGCCACTACCTCCCCGCCGTGGCTGCCCGCCCCCGGCCCCAAGTCC
>CAJWGI010000113.1 GCA_913031335.1 uncultured Anaerolineales bacterium
TACCAGCGCCTTGGGGACCCATGAGACAGCGAAGTCCGCCTGGCCGGAAGCAAGCACTTGCTGTGGCACGATGTCCACAGCGCCTTCCTTGATAGTTACTTCCAGACCTTCATCGTTATAGAAACCTTGGTCCACTGCCGCAAAGTAGCCAGCAAACTGAGACTGTACTACCCATTGCAATTGAAGCGCGATCGGGGTTAGTTCCTTAGGTGCTGGGGTGCATGCCGTCACAAGTAACGCACTAGTGAGACACAGTACAGACAGTTGATACCAAAACAGGTTCTTGCGTTTCATGTTTTCATCCTCTTTGTAATAACTATGCCCCCCTCGTTCAGTGTCTCTCCCGACTTTGAGTATGGTGCGACCACCAGGTGTTGACCCGTCAGGTCAAGTCCAACACACCCCTCTGATTCTACATACGGCATCACCTCCCATCGTGACGTGGGTTACGACTGTCATCCTGCCGCACTGGCTGCACTCATTCCTCCGCCGCACGCAGGGCAAAATGCCACGGCATCACCAGGCGCTCTACTATGAGTACCAACAAGTAAAAAGTAATTCCCATGAAACACGCTACCATAATTGCAGACCACGCCTCGGCGAAGTGGAACAGCGCTGCTTGCTGCGAGATGTACACCCCCAGTGCTTCCCGCGTCCCTCCAAAGTATTCGCTGACGATGGCACCGATCACGCTCAAAGTGCTCCCAATTTTAAGTGCGCTGAACAAATATGGCAATGCATTCGGGATGCGCAACTTCAAGAGCACAGTCCGTTCGTTCGTGGCATAGGACCGCAGCAGCTCGAGGGCGTCAGGGTCTACCTGCCGTAGCCCACGTACAGTATTGATCATGATTGGGAAAAACACGATCAGGGCCACGATGCTCATCTTCGAGAATGGGTTTGTTATGCCAAACCAGTTGTTCATAATTGGTGCTAGGGCGATGATTGGCGTTGAATTGACAGCAATCGCGAACGGCATGACCCCTTCACTGATCAAAGTCCAGCGCGCGGTTGCCAAGGCGATGCCAATCCCCAACACGCTTCCGATTGCAAAACCACCCACTGCTTCGCGCATTGTGAACAAGCCGGCGGGCAGGACGACAAGAAATTGATCTTGAAACGTCGCGCCAATCACGGAGGGCTTCGGCAGCAAGAAGCCTTCGATACGAAAGATGATAACTACCGCTTCCCAAGCTAGCAAGCCTAGCAACAACAAGCCGATAGCCGGCAATAGGCGACGAAAACGCTGGCGGTGAGCGCTGAGAATTGAATGTGGAAAGTTGAATGTTGTCTCTGTCGCTGTCATATCGTCCCGTTTCTACTTGTAACCTTCAACATGAGACTTTCCGCTTTCCCCAGCCCGCAAACATTCGCGTACTTCCGTGAGTCTCTCAAAGAAACGTGGGTCTTCGCGCGTTTCAAATCCTCGGGGGCGTGGCAGATCAATATCAATTATGGCATGGATCCGTCCCGGCCTAGCGGACATAACCACCACTCGGCTAGAGAGAAATACCGCTTCGGGGATGCTATGGGTTACAAAAATCACTGTTGTCGAGGTCTGGCCCCAGATATTCAGCAGTTCCAGCTGCATACGTTCGCGCGTCATCTCGTCCAGAGCTCCAAATGGCTCGTCCATTAGCAAGATGGCTGGCTCGAAGGCTAAGGCACGTGCAATCGCGACGCGCTGCTGCATGCCGCCGGAAAGCTGCCAAGGATAATGGTTGGCAAACTCCTCGAGCTGTACTAAGCGCAGCATCTTGGCCGCACGTTTTTCACGATCATCATGCGAATAGCCCATTACCTCAAGTGGAAGCTGCACATTCTTGTTGACTGTACGCCAATCGTAAAGAGTCGCATCTTGAAACACCATTCCGTAATCACGATCAATCCGAGCCTGTTTGGAGTGCTTTCCGTTTACTTTCACCCCGCCGCTAGTGGGGGTAATTAAATCCCCGATTAGCCGCAGTAAGGTGCTCTTGCCGCAACCCGATGGGCCAATCAGAGTGACGAACTCACCGGGATAAACTTCTAGCTCAACATCCTTTACAGCCTGTACGCGGTCGGTACCACCCTCGTTAAAGACTTTGGTTGCACCTTGAATTGAAACGACGGGATTATTTTCGTTCAAGAGATCATCTCCCGTGCATTATTCATCGAGCCGGCGCGTTGCAGGAATCACGCGGCGCTCAATCTGCACAATCAGGCTAACAAAAAGAATCCCGAGCAGCGCCGCAAAAAGAATCGACGCAAATAGCTTTTCAGGGCCGCTGACATAATAGTACATGAAAGTGAGCAGCGCACGCCCTAGGCCTTCTGCTACCCCGCTGGGAAGTTCGCCGACAATAGCTCCTATAACGCTGGCGGTAGCCGAGACTTTCAGCGCGGTAACAATATATGGCAGCGCAGCCGGCACGCGCAGTTTCCACAATACCTCCCATTTGGTCGCCGCATAGGAGCGCATGAGTTCAACTGCTGTCGGGTCTGGAGAACGCAGGCCACGCAGCGTATTGATCGTGACTGGAAAGAAAGTCAGGTACGCTGAAATGATAGATACAGACCCCCAGGTGGGCCAGTTGAGGCGGCTGCCCCAGATGACGATCATGGGAGCAATTGCTAGCAACGGCACTGTCTGGGAGGCCACGACGTATGGCATAAAGCCTTGCTCGAGCAGCGTCGAGTGAACAAATGCCACACCCAATGCAAAGCCGATCACACTTCCGACCACAAAACCTAGCGCCGCCTCGCGCCAGGTAAAAAGAGCAGACTTTGTAAGGATTATCAGGAGGACATCCTCTCCACCGCGCCGCGCCGGCCGAAAGAGCGCCTGAAAGATGTCCCAAACATGGGGCATCGAGGTGTCATCAGAGCGTATCGGCAATTCAAAACCTGTAAACGGCACTTTGTTGCCGGTCGCCGCACCAAGCGCCTTGTAGCCCTCCCACACAGCAATCAACACGATTACGATAGTCAAGAACGCAAACACTGGTCGCAGCCGCCGAACAATCATCTGACCAGAGGCCATAGCATTTTGGTTCGATTGGAGCATGTTACTCATCAGGTTGGCGCCAAGAGCGACTGTGGCACAGCAAAATAGCGTCGTTGTCCGACCCCAGCAACAACGCTATAGACATGATCCGGTTGCATTGTTGTTACGAAACCCGCCAAGGCATCTGCCCCAGATGTGTGACCAATTGCCATAATGCGGCGGGCTGCCCGCACTACGGCTGGGACCTTTCCGACAAACAGTTCGTCTACGAACGCGTGCCAGCGTTGGCCAGTTTCCCCTCGCGCTGCTGCCCAGAGCCAAGCTGCAGACAGTTGCGTTGTGCGTGGCGCTGCCACGCCCGCAATCATTTCGGACAATTCTGCTGCTTTCTCAGGCCAATTGGTGGCCCACAATGCGTGCAGCGCGCCGATCAGAAAATCATCCCCGGACGGGGTCAGCCCGCCTCCTAACCCAGCCAGAGCACGAGCGCCGGCAACAACCTGGCGACGATTGCCCTCGGCCAGTCCGCCGGAGAACTGCATAATCGCGTCGGCCGCGGTGACAGCAGTTTGGAAAGTGGCTTGCCAGGGATTCTTCAGGAGGGTCGCCATACTCCCATCCGGAGCTTCGACCCGCAAGAGGGTCCGCACACTTGGAAGACCCGCCACAATTCTTTTCGGGCCAGCCACCAGCCTTTCCCAGGCTGGCCTCGGCTGCCAGAGAGCCGCTTTACTGAAATCGACCATCAGCGCGTCGACACGCAGTTTCTTACCTAGAACGGACGCCGTGGCGCCAGCGGCCACAATCTGCTGAAAGCTTTTCGGAGCATCTGCAAGCACCATCGCAAAGGGCCCGCCGCCGATTTCTGGTGCAACAACTGAGAGGAACTGTCCCCGCATGTTGACTAGGTTGAAGGCACGCTCAAAACTTCCATCAACGCGGGCATGATTCGTGCTTGCTAGCCAGTCCCCCACTGCTGGTGCCTGTGACGCCGCAATCAGCCGCAAACTACTTCCCCGCCTCAACAATCTCCCATAATCGCCCCGGACTCAATGGAATCTCCAGTATCTCAAAATCTCGATCCCAAAGTGCATCTTCGATTGCCTGCGCGAACAGTGCCCCAACCGGAATCGCGCCCGCTTCGCCCGCACCCTTAGTTCCCAGCGGGTTGAGCGGCGAGGGGGTGGCAACATGATCGGTTTCGACGCGCGGCACATCCAGCGCAGTGGGCAGCAGATAATCCATCAACGAAGCATTCAGCAATTGACCGCTCTCATCATACATCAATTTCTCGTAGAAAGCATTGCCAATACCCTGTGCTACGCCGCCTTGAATTTGCCCGGCCAGAATCAGCGGATTGATCACTTCTCCGCAATCGTGCACCACTACATATTTTTGGATGTCCAGCAGCATGGTTTCAGGATCAATTTCTATGATCATAGCGTGGATGCCATTGGCTGTTGCGCCGCGTTCCGGCCCGAAATAATTGGTGGATTCCAATCCCGGCTCGCTGCCCGGATTCACCGCGCCACGCAGTGGATTTGCCGCCTGCGCCAATTCTCCCAACGGTACGCTGCGCTCGGGGTCATCCTGCACGCGCGCCGTGCCCCCTACCAGCTCGACCGCTTCTTCCTCCGCATCCAGCACTTCAGTCGCCAGTTTCAGCGCTTTCCCACGTACATCGCGGGCAGCTTCGTTGAAGGCATTGCCAGCCACCACTGCGCCACGGCTGGCAAATGTGCCCGCGCCCCAGTGAAACTGGTCGGTGTCACCGGTGACAATATCGACATTGGCGACATCCACGCCCAGCTGGTCGGCAACAATCTGGGCAAAGCTGGTGAAATGGCCCTGCCCCTGCGTACCCACGCCAGTCACCGCTGTCACCTTGCCGCTGGCCTGCACCTGCACGCGCGCGCCTTCATAAGGCCCGATGCCGGTACCTTCCACATAAGCGACTATGCCTAAACCCACATAGCGCCCCTCGGCGCGCAAACGTGGTTGAGTGTCGCTGGCAAATTCAGCATAGCCAATCAGGTCGAGCGCCTTTTGCAGCGCTGGTTCGTAGTTGCCGCTGTCATAAACCAGCGGAGCGAAATCCTGATAAATGATTTCGTTATCATAGGGGAATTGATCAGGGGGAATAAAATTGCGGTGGCGGATTTCAGCGCGATCGATCCCCAACTCTCTGGCTGCCAGATCGAGTAAGCGCTCCATCACAAAGACCCCGTGCTGCCGCCCAGCCCCGCGATAGGGCGTGACAATCGGGCGATTGGTGAAAACCGCGTTGAATTCGCTGTAATAATTGGGGACGTGATATGGGCCCAACAGCGTGCACTGGCTATTGATCGGCACAGTCAGCCCATATGGCGCATATGCGCCCGCATCGTGCAGAAAAGT
>CAJWGI010000114.1 GCA_913031335.1 uncultured Anaerolineales bacterium
CCAGCTTTCGGGTGGGGAGCGCCAGCGCGTTGCCATCGCGCGCGCGTTGGCCAACGAGCCGGCCATCGTGCTGGCCGATGAGCCCACCGGCAATCTGGATTCGAAAGCCACTGCGGCGATCATGGAATTGCTGGCCGAATTGAACCGTACGCAGGGCACCACCCTGATTGTGGTCACGCACAACACGCAATCGGCTAACATGGCGCGACGCATCATCACGCTGCGCGATGGCAAGGTAATTAGCGATACCGTGCCCAAAGATGCTTTCGCGCGCGATCTGATCGAATTCAGGCAGTCCGGGTTGGGTCAGGCGATTTTGGAGGACGGTCAGGTTCCTGACCGGTTGACGGAGATTGCGCCTGCGCTGCGCGCGCTGCTGCGCAAGACGTAGCGGGAGCGACTAGAGGTTGATTACGCGGGCGCTGAAGACGTCCGGCAGCGAGCGCAAGTCATCCACCACGTCTGCGGGGCACTCCGAATCCAGATTGATGAAGGAGATGGCGCGGCCACCGGGGCGGTCGCGCCCGTAGCGCCACTCCCCGATATTGACCCCCTGCGCACCGAGATAGGTGCCCACTTTTCCGATCACACCGGGCACGTCGCGGTTCTCGAGGAAGAGCAAAGTCCCTTCAGGTCGGGCGTCCACCTGGATGTCGCGGTATTGTACCAGTCTGGCTTCTGCTCCCGCGAAGAGTACGCCGGCGACAGTCTGTGAGCCACCGTCTTCCCAGTGTACGCGGCAGGAAAGCAGGTTCGGGTAGTCGACTAATTCCAGCCCCACTACCTGCGCGGTTTCGATGCCGCGCTCGTGCGCGATGAGGGGCGCGTTGACGTAGTTAACCGGGCGTTCATCCAGCGGGGGCAACATGCCTTTTAGCATTGCCACGGCGACCGGCCGTACGATGTTTCGCAGGCCCTCGCCCTGCAATTCGACTTCGACGCGTTTGATGCGACTGTCGGCGAGTTGAGCCTGCAGCTTTCCGAGCTGCTCAGCGAGGCGCAGGTAGGGGCGATGGAGGGTGTATTCGGCGCCGGGCCCGAAGGGCAAATTGACCACGCTGCGATAATCCGCATCCCTCAGGGCGTCCAAGGTTTGTTCTACCACCAGCCGCGAGGTCTCGCTTTGCGATTCGACGGTGTTCTGGTTCAGGTGCGGCACTGCCAGAACGTTTGGTTGCAACACCAACGGATGGTCGGGCGGGGCGGGCTCCTGGCAGAGGGTGTCCAGCGCCGCGCCAGCTACCTTGTCAGTGTTCAGCGCGTGCAGCAGCGCCTTCTCGTCTATCAGTTCTGCGCGCGAGCAATTGATGATGTGCACTCCGTTCTTCATCTGAGCGATAGTGTCGCCATTGATGAAGTTGTGTGTCTCGTCGGTCACAGAGGTGTGCAGAGAAATTACGTCGGCGCGCGCCAGCAATTCGTGCAGTGGGACGATGCTCACCCCGTGAGCGCGCGCGTGGGCAATATCGGTGTAGGGGTCGTATGCCAGCACCTCCATGCCGAAAGCCTGCGCGCGGTTGGCCACTTCGTGGCCGTGGCGTCCGTATCCAATCACCCCGATTGTCTTCCCGCGCAGCTGGAAGCCGAGAATCTCATGCCGTTCCCACCGGCCGGCGCTCAGCGAGGTGTAGCCGCGCGGGATGTGGCGGGCGAGCGCGAGCAGCATGGCCATGGTGTGTTCAGCCACGGCGATCACGTTTGCGTCCGGCACGTTTATCACCATGATGCCGTGCCGGGTTGCAGCGTCGATATCGACGTTTTCGAGCTGCGCCCCCGCGCGGGCAATCACGCGCAGGCGTTTCCCGCGGGCGATCAATTCGGCGTCAGCCTGAGTCTGCGAGCGCAGCAGCAGCGCGTGCGCCCGGGAAACCTCTGCGATCAACGCTTTTCGTTCCGGCAGCGGGCCGGCCGTGGTGACGTCCTTGCTTTCACGCAGAATCTCCCAGCCATTCAGGCCGAGGTGGTCGGAGACTAGGATGTGAAAGGGCGCGTCAGCCACTTTTGCGTTCCACCGCCTGCAGCAAGCGTTCTTTCACTTCTCTTTCTTGGAAGACCACCTCGCCGTGCTCCACCATGTGCACCCCGGAGGAGAAAAGGCGTCTCCAGGGAGTGACATCGGCAAGTTTCCCCAGCGCAAGCGGCAGTACCGGCGCGAGGTGGGGCGCGTTGATGTAGACCGGCGATTCTGCGGCCACGCGCTCGCGATAGACTGCGCCGCCGAAGCCGACGAACAGGTCAACATGGCCGCTCGCTTCCAGGTCCGAAAGCCCATCGCCCACAAGCAGGGCGCGGCCTGGGTGGCGGGCGCGAATGCGGTCGATGAGCATGTTCTTGCCGCCTGTGCCCGTGAGCGGATTGCTGTCCACGGCGAGGTAATTGGCGTGCGGGTTTTTTCCGCCGGGCTGCTCCCAGTAGCGCCACCACTCTCCGGAGAGTTGGTCGTATTGCATATCCACGGCGAAAATATGCTCGCGCGGCACATGCAGCCACACCCCAAAATCGCGCACCGGTTCGATTAATCCGCCACTGACGATGAAGACCGCGACCCCCAGCTCGCGCAATGCTGCGATGACGTCTGGAGCATCGGCAATCACGTTCTCGCGGTAAAAATCGCAGATGAAGTTGACCTGCGCCCGCGTCGGATTGGAGCTATCCAGCCGGTGGTCGTAGACTCGTTCAAGCGCAATCTCGCCGTCCATGGCGCGTTTGGTCAGGGCGGCCACGTGAGCTTCCTTGCCGGTGAGACGGGCGAGCTCGTCGATGCCCTCGACTGCGCTCAGCGTGCTGTCGCAATCGAAGATGACCACTTCTGCCACGGGCCAGATGGGCGCGGCGGCGGTCATGGCTTCAGGCGCGCGCGGTGTAGTCGCCGCGCACCACCCATTTGTACGTGGTCAGCTCGGGCAGTCCCATCGGCCCGCGCGCGTGCAGCCGCTGCGTGCTGATGGCGACCTCCGCGCCGAGGCCGAACTCCGCGCCATCAGTGAAGCGAGTGCTGGCATTGACGTACACCACGGCCGAATCCACCTCGGCCACGAAGCGTTCCGCGTGCACGTCCGTTTCGGTCAGGATGCCATCGGAATGGGCGGTGCTGTGTGCGCCTATGTGCGCGATGGCTTCGTCGAGGTCTTCCACCACCTTCAACCCGAGCACGAGCGAAAGCCATTCGGTGTCGAAATCTTCCGCCCCGGCCGCGGACACTGCCGCTTCCGTCGAGCCGTTGCCTTCTTCCTGCAGCACGCTCATGGCGCGCGGCGCGGCGCGGAAAGTCACCCCGAGGCCGCCCAGCTGCGCTACCACGCGGGGCAGCAGTTTGGCAGCCACGGCGCTGTTCACCAGCAGGGTGTCGAGCGCATTGCACACCGAGGGGCGCTGCACCTTGGCGTTTTCTATCACCGGCAGCGCGGCGGTGAGATCGGCGCTGGCATCCACATACAAATGGCAAACTCCGATGCCGCCGGTGATGACCGGAATGGAACTGTTCTCACGGCAGAAACGGTGCAGCGCGTTCCCGCCACGTGGAATTATCATCTCGACGTAATCGTGCAGTCGCAACAGTTCGGCCACATGTTTTCGGTCGCTGTCATCGATGAATTGCACCACGCTTTGCGGCAGCCCGGCCTGTTGCAGCGCCTGCTGCACCACCTGCACCAGCACGCGATTGGAGCGAATGGTCTCACTGCCGCCGCGCAATATCGCCACGTTGCCGGTCTTGACTGCGAGTGCAGAAACATCGATTGTCACGTTGGGACGCGATTCGTAAATCACGCCCAACACGCCGATGGGCACGCGCTGGCGGCGCAGCTGCAACCCGTTAGGCAGCACACGCTCGGCAAAAACCTCTCCGATCGGGTCCGACAGCGTGGCGATGGCGCGCACGTCCGCGGCGACGCCCTGCAGCCGTTCCGGCGTGAGCGTGAGGCGGTCGATTAGCGCTTCGCTTAAGCCGGCCTTCCGGGCAGCCTCGGCATCGCGCTTGTTCGCATCCAGAACGTTGGGCTCGCTGAAAGCCAAACCGTCGGCAATGGCCTGCAATGCTCGGTTTTTGGTCTCGGTGCTCGCGCGCGCCATTTGGCACGAGGCTTCTCGGGCGGCAGCACCCATCTTTTTCAGGTCAATCATGCTGCCTCCTCCTGCTGATGCGTCAGCAGCACGAGCTGGTCACGGTGAATCACTTCCTCCCCATAAGCATACCCGAGAATCGACTCAATCTCCCAAGATTGCCTGCCGGTGATTTTGGCCAGTTCATCGGCCTGATAACTGGCCAGTCCGCGCGCCAACTCGCGGCCATTGCTATCGCGCACCGAGACGGTGTCGCCGCGGTCAAATTCGCCCGAGACCGAGGTGATGCCCACCGGAAGCAGGCTGCTGCCGCTCAATAGCGCGCGCGCGGCCCCGGCGTCAATTTGAATACCTCCTGCGCCATCCGCGCCGGAAAGAATGAAACGCTTGCGACTCTCCAGCGTGGTAACAAGCGCCGGAAAGCGGGTGCCGACCGCTTCTCCCCGGGCGGCTTTCAAGATCACGTCGGGGTCGCTGCCAAGGGTCACCACCACGGTGGCGCCGGAGCGGCGCGCAAGGTCGGCCGCCTGTAGTTTGGTGACCATGCCTCCGGTTCCCAGTGTGTCGCCTGTCTGGCCGGCCGCCCGCCACATCTCCTCTGGAATCTCCGCGCTGCTGATTTCCGTGAACAAGGTGGCCTGCGGGTCGCGGCGCGGGTCGGCCGTGAACACGCCGGGCTGGTCGGTGAGCATCAGCAGCAGGTCGGCATCAATCAGGTTTGCCACCAGCGCGGAAAGGTTGTCGTTGTCGCCTACGCGAATTTCTTCAGTGGTGACAGCATCGTTCTCGTTGACGATGGGAACGACCTTCTGGTCTAGCAGCGCGCGCAGCGTGTTGCGCGCGTTCAGGTAGCTGCGCCGCCGGGAAAGGTCATCTCGCGTGAGCAGCACCTGCGCCACCGTGCGGTCGTATAGCGCGAAGATTTTTTCGTAATGGGCCATCAGGCGTGGCTGCCCGACGGCGGAAAGCATCTGCTTCGCCGGGATTTCTTTCGGCAGGGCCGGAAATGAAAGAGCCTCGCGCCCGGCTGCCATTGAGCCGGAAGAGACCACGGTGACTTCGCAACCGGCTGCGCACAGCTCGGCCATCTGGCGCACCAGCTCACCCAGCCTTGGCGCGGAGAGATGCGGCGTTCCGGCGGTGAGGGTGGAAGTGCCCAGTTTGACGACCAGACGGCGGTAATCAGAAGCGGCCATGGTTGCTCGAGCCGCTCATTGTCAGTGCGACGACCGATGGTCAATTTTGCGGCGAGTGGGCTATTCTAGCATGAAACCGCGCCACCATTTACGCGGATGA
>CAJWGI010000115.1 GCA_913031335.1 uncultured Anaerolineales bacterium
CTGTGCGTGGCCGCGCTAGCGGCATTGGGAGCGGATTCGCTGGCCGCCGGAAACCGCAACGGTCGAAGCGCGGCCGCCGGCGGGCTGGCGCGACTGGCCATGGTCGCCGGGTCAGGCCTGATTCTCGCCGTGGCGCTGACGTTCGCATTCTACCCATACGCAGAAGCGTTGATCGAGCGCGCATTCTGGCAGCTGGCGCGGGCCCACAGCGCGTTCGCAGACGCGCGCATGTTCTTCTCGTATCAGGCACGCTGGCTGGTGCAACTGGGGTTGTTGCTGCTGCTGAGCGGGCTGGCGCTTTGGAAAGCCGCGCGCTCTCATGGCCGCCACTGGCGGGCGGCGCTGCTGGGGTTGCTTCTCGCCGATTTGCTCATCGCGGGCTACGGCTTCAATCCCAGCAGCGACCCGGCCCCGCTGGAGTACACCCCACCGGTGGTGGAGTTCCTGCAGCAGGACAAGAGCGCCTGGCGCTTCACCACCTACGACCCGGCCGGTCAAAAGCCGTTGAACGCCAACTCCGGTTGGCTGTTCGACCTGCAGGACGTGCGCGGCTACGACTCCATTATCCCGCGCCAGTACGCCGACTACATGACCCTGATTGAGCCACAGCATGAGCTGGCTTACAACCGCATTGCCCCCATCGGCAGCCAGCAGGGCCTGCATTCGCCGCTGCTGGATTTGCTCAATGTCAAGTACGTTATCAGCCAACAGGAAATCGATTACCCACAGAAATACACGCTGGTGTATCAAGGCGAACTGCGCGTGTACCGCAACGAGGCAGTGAGTCCGCGCGCGTTCACGCTGCCGGAGGGCTGCGCCTTCACCGCGGCGGGTTTTGCGGCCACGCTGCGCGATTATGACCCGCGACGATTCATCGTACTGCCGCCCGGCGCTTCCGACCGCCCTTCCCGACCCACCGAACCTGAGCGGGAATGTCGGCCAGAACCAGCCAAAATTACAGCTTCGTCTCTGAACGAGGTGCACATACAGGCAGACTTGCGGCAACCCGGTTATCTACTGCTGGCCGATTCATATGCCCCGGGCTGGCAAGCTTTTGTACGCACCGAGGCGGTACCGGAAGAGCGGGAGCCTATGCTGCGCGCCAACGGAAACTTCCGCGCCGTGCGGCTGAATGCCGGCCGGCAGCAGGTACGTTTCAAGTATAGCCCGACCTCCTTTCGCCTCGGCGGAATGGCCTCGGCGCTTTCCGTCCTGACCCTGCTGCTTCTCATCACCGTGTGGGCGTGGCGCGCTTTCTACCGCGAGCAATCCGCCTCGCCAGTGAGCAGAGTGGCGAAAAACAGCCTTGCGCCGATGGGATTCAACTTGCTTAATCGCGCCATCGATTTCATCTTCGCCATGTTCTATCTGCGCGTGCTCGGCCCGGCTGAGGCGGGCAACTACGCCACCGCAATCGTTATTATCGGCTGGTTCGAAATCTGGACGAATTTCGGCCTGAACACCTGGCTCAGCCGCGAGGCGTCGCGCGACCGCGCCCACGCAAACCGCTTCCTCTCAAACACCACCATCTTCCGGTTGCTGCTGGGCGGCGTCACTCTGCCGGTCCTTCTCGGCGGCATCGCGCTTTACCAGCGGCACACCGGCGCACTGGGGAGTGATACGGTGCTGGCAATCGCCCTGCTGGCCGTGGGGATGCTCTTCTCCTCTGTTTCGACCGGCCTGACCGCGCTCTTTTATGCCTATGAAAAAGCCGAATACCCGGCCGTCGTCAGCAGCCTGACCACGGTGCTAAAAGTTGCCTTCGGCTTGGGCGCGCTGCTGCTGGGCTACGGGTTCGTCGGCCTGGCCGGGGTGACCATCGTGGTCAACGCCATCACCATGACTGTTCTGGCAATGATGGTCTGGCGGTTTTTCTTCCGCCCACGCTCGGAATTCGACCTCGCACTGCAGCGTGAGATGGTCTCAGAATCATTCCCGCTGATGCTCAACCACCTGCTGGCAACGCTCTTCTTCAAAATCGACATCCCCATGATTCGCGCCATGCGCGGAGAGGCCGAAATCGGGCGCTATGGAACTGCATACAAATTCGTGGACGCGTTCAATATCATTCCGGCCTTCTTCACCTTCGCCCTGTTCCCGCTGATGAGCCGCCAGGCCGCGGCCGACCGCCCGGCGCTGACGCGCACATATCACCTCGCCATCAAACTGCTGGTGGCGGTCGCGCTGCCGCTGGCCATGGTGACCACCTTTCTTGCCGCTCCGCTGGTGGGGTTGCTCGGCGGGCACGAGTTTTTGCCGGACGGCGCGTTGGCGTTACAACTGATTATCTGGTCGATTCCCTTCGGGTGGATAAACAGCGTGACCAATTATCTGCTGGTGGCCATCGGGCAGCAACGGGCACTAACGCGCGCTTTTGTAATCGCTGTTGCTTTCAATATTGCAATCAATGCCATGTTCATTCCGCGCTACGGTTTCCGTGCGGCGGCAATTTCCACTATTCTGTCCGAGATTGTGGTGGGCGCGGCTTTCCAATGGTATGTCTTTCGTCACCTGAACCCGACGCCATGGCGGCGTCTGTTCTGGCGTCTGGGAGCAGCTGCGCTGCTCATGGCGGCCACCACCTGGCTGGGGGCACAGCTGCATGTGTTGCTCGGGTTGCTACTGGGCGGCTGTGTTTATCTGGCAGCCACCATCATTCTCGGGGTGTTCGCCGTTCCGGAACGGAAATTGCTTGCCGAACTGCTGCCGGGGCCGGTCCGAAACCGAATTACTGCCTTGAGGCGCGAATAGTCAGGAAGGTTGCCAATGTTAATTCGCATTGAGAACATCGCCGATTATGTAGGCCGGGAAGTCACTTTACAGGGCTGGGTGTACGCCAGAACGGGCAAGGGGAAGCTGCACTTTGTGCAGTTACGCGATGGCACCGGCACGGTGCAATGCGTGGCCTTCCAAAAGGAGGCGCCAGAGGCTGTCTTTGAAACCGCGCGGCAATTGACGCAGGAATCAGCCGTGGCGGTGACCGGCACGGTGCGCGCCGACGAGCGCGCGCCCGGCGTGCCCGGCGGCTACGAGGTCGGCGTCGCGGATATTCAATTGCTGCAGGCGGTGGAAGAATACCCCATCACGCCCAAAGAACACGGTGTCGAATTCCTGCTCGACCGCCGCCATTTATGGATTCGCTCATCGCGCCAATGGGCGATTCTACGCGTGCGCGCTACCATTATGCGAGCGATTCGCGCATGGCTGCACGAAAACGGATTTGTGGAAATCAGCACGCCCATTATCACTCCGGCGGCCGCTGAGGGCACTTCCACCCTGTTTGAGATTGACTACTTTGGCCAACGCGCTTTTCTGGCGCAGACCGGACAGCTCTACAACGAAGCCAACATCGCCGCCTTCGGCAAGGTGTATTGTTTCGGCCCCACCTTCCGCGCCGAAAAATCAAAAACCCGCCGCCATCTGACCGAGTTCTGGATGGTGGAGCCAGAAATTGCCCATTGTGATTTGAGCCAACTTCTGGAAATCGAGGAGCAGTTTGTCAGCCACATCGTGCAGACCTGCCTACGCGAACGGGCAGCCGAACTAGCCCTGCTGCAGCGCGACCTGAGCCATCTAGAGAATATCGCGCCGCCTTTCGCGCGCATCACCTATGACGAGGCCATTGAGCGCCTGCAAGCGCTTCAAGCACAGTGCGATGACCCGGAGCAGAAAGCGCTGCTGGAGATTGAATGGGGCAGCGACTTTGGCGCGCCGCATGAAACCGCGCTGACCGAAATGTTCACTGGGCCGGTTTTTGTTACCCATTACCCCGCGGCGGTGAAAGCTTTCTACATGACGCTGGTGGAAGACCGTCCGGAAGTGTGTTATTCGGCCGACCTACTCGCTCCGGAAGGTTACGGTGAAATCATCGGCGGCTCGGAACGCATCCATGAGCACGCGACCCTGTTGGAACGCATCCGGGCGCACGATCTTCCCCGCGAGAATTACGGTTGGTATCTGGATTTACGCAAATATGGCAGCGTGCCCCATTCCGGGTTTGGCCTCGGCGTGGAGCGCACCGTCGCCTGGATCTGTGGCATTGAGCATATCCGCGAAACCAGCCCCTACCCGCGCATGCTCAACAGGAGCACGCCCTAGAAATGCCAGGTATCAGGCCATGATTTGCGCCCGGGGAAAAGGTGACAAATGTCACTTGTCGCGTGGTGGAAGGAGATGCTGCGATGGCTGCAATCAAGTCGCCGACCGGTCGGGTCGGGCGCAGAGGCCAACACCAACTGCATTAGACTGGTTGTTCTAGAGCCGGGCCTCTAGGGCAACCGGCCTGAACACCCACAGATTTTCCTCCCCCGACCTCTGTCCGCCGCCTACCGGCGGCGGCTTACTTTAAGCGTGATATACTCGCCTCACCATGCCCGATATAGCCACCAAACGGGCGCGCGTGCAGGCGCTGCTGAGCGCGCACTCTCCCGCCGACGCGATTGCGACTTATTACGCATTGCACCACGACCCGGCACGCACTCGTCTCTTTTTGCACCACGACGCAGCCGGGCACGCCGACGGTTTCCTGGTGCGCGCACAGACCGGAATGGATCTTTTCACCCCGACAGTTATCGCGCGTGCGCCCAGCGAGCAGGCCGCCGCCACGCTCTTCCAGAGCGGCCTGATTGCTGGCCGGCCCTACTTTCTCTTGCTGCCGCCCGAACTCGAAGCAGTGGCTTTTCGCGATTTAGAGGTGAGCGCTGCGGAGAGGCTGCACGTGTATTGCCTTGAGCCAAAGCACTTCCGGCCAGTAATTAACGCGTTGGTGCAGCCCGGCGCTGGGCAAAACGGCATGCCCCGTTTCGAGATTCGCTCCGAGCAGCGCGCGCTTTCTACCGCCGCAGTGATCTGGCGCTCGCCGCACTTCGCCGAAATCTCTGTTTCCACAGCTCCGGAAGCGCGCGGCCGCGGCTGGGGGCGCTCCGTGGTTTCGGCTTTGGCGAACGAAATTTTGACCATGGACGTGCAGCCCCTCTATATCACCGCCGGGGACAACCAGGCCTCCATCCGCGTGGCCAAAGCATTGGGTTTTGACGACACCGACGCGCGCATTTTCTCTGGAAGCGCCACTCGGCCGCCCACGAGCTGACCATGAACGCGTCGGCCGCGCTCCAGTTTCCAGGTTGAACGGCGATGCCTTTCCAGCTGCATGACGGCATCCCGGTCTGGGGCGACCTGCAGGAAAACGCGCTTGCGCAGATGCGCAATTGCTTGCAGCATGACCGCGCGGTGACAGCCGCGCTGATGGCAGACCATCACCTCGGCTACGCACAGCCCATCGGCGGCGTGCTGGCCTATCAGAACGCGGTCTCTCCCTCCGGCGTCGGCTACGACATCGCCTGCGGAAACAAAGCC
>CAJWGI010000116.1 GCA_913031335.1 uncultured Anaerolineales bacterium
CGGGTGGCAGCACGCAGACGAAGGGCTCGTCCGCGTAGGCCTGTTCGCAGCGTTCACGCAGGGCGGAATGGTCGGCGGCGGCCAGCAGCGGCAGGTAAATGGTGGAGAGGATGCCGCGCGGAACTGGCAGCAGGTGCGGCGAGAAAATCAATTCCGGCGGGCTGTCGGTCAGGCGCGCCAGCGCCTGCTCCATTTCCGGAAGGTGGCGGTGAACTCGGCCGATTTTGTAGGGCGAGAAGTTGTCGGCCACCTCGACGAAATGCAGGTGCTGCCGCGCCGCGCGTCCGGCCCCTGATACGCCCGATTTTGCGTCTACGATGAGCGGGCGCTCGCTGTCTATCGCCCCGGCGGGCAGCAGCGGCCAGAGCGGCAGCAGCACGCTGGTGGGGTAGCAGCCCGGGTTCGCCACCAGTCGCGCGCCCGTGAGTTCGGCGCGGGCGGTCTCGGTTAGGCCGTAGACGGCCTCGCTGAGCAGCTCCGGGGCGGGGTGCTCCGAGCCGTACCAATTTCCGTATTGCGCCGCATCGCGCAGGCGGAAATCGGCGCTCAGGTCAATCACGCGCGCACCGGCTTGCAGCGCCGCGACCGCAGTGGGCGCAGCGGCGGAGTGCGGCAGGCAGAGGAACACAAGCTCGACCGCATCCAGCGCGGCCTTGGCGGCGGGCTGCAAGCTGATTTGCGGCGCACCCGCGATGACCGTGCTGAGCGGTTCTCCGGCGTGCGCCTCGGAAGTGGCAAAGGTTATTTCCACCCGCGGATGGCGCGTCAGGATATTGGCCAGTTCGGCCCCGGTGTATCCAGTTGCTCCGAATATTCCGACTTTTTTCATGGCAGTGCTCCCATAACAAAAAGCCGCCAGACAAAGGTCTGGCGGCTTGTGCGCGTGCTGTGGCTGTTCGCGCTACTCAGGCAAGGTCATGCGCCAGACCCGGGGTCCGGTGGGAACGACGAGCGCGGCGACGACCGTGAGCAGCAATCATTGTCGCCTGCATTCTAGCAGGCTTCGGCGTTATGTCAATGGGTGGATTCTTTTGCGCCGCCGGAGATATAATGGCGTCAAGGCCCTCCAGTGAGCGCATTTTTTTCCCCGAACTTTCCCGGGCAGCCGCTGCAACTGCTGTCGGCGCAGCACCTGTGGCCGCTGGCAGCGCTGCTGTTTCTACTCGGCGTGACGTCGATGGTCTTTCGCGGGCAGCGCGCGCCCGCTGCGCGACGCCGGGTGCGTCTCGGCCTCGGCGTGGCCATGATAGCCATCGAGCTTTCGTGGCACGCGTGGGCGCTGCGCGTGGGCGTCTGGCACGTGAACTACGCGCTACCGCTGCACGTGTGCAGCCTGGCCGCGCTGCTCGCCATCGTGATGTTGCTTGCGCGCAGCCGCCCGCTTTTCGAGCTGCTTTATTTCTGGGCGTTCGCCGGCACCACGCAGGCGCTTCTCACGCCGGATTTGCGGGGCTTCAACTTCCCGCACTTTCATTACTTCTGGTATTTCAGCAGCCACGGCGCGGTGATTTTGGCGGTGGTTTGGATGCTACGCGTGGAGCGTTATCGGGTGAGCTGGCGCTCGTTCTGGCGCGCTGCGCTGATAACAAACCTGTACGCGGCGGCGGTGTACCCGCTCAATTTGCTCACCGGCGGCAACTACCTGCTGCTGATGCAAAAACCGGCCGTGCCCACCATCGCCGTCTGGCTGGGCGCGTGGCCTGGCTACATCCTCTGGCTGGAGCTGATTGGGCTTGCGCTGTTCGCGGCCTGTTATCTGCCGTTCGCTTTTGGTGACTGGCAGCGGCGGAATTGAGCGGGAAGGGCGCGGAGGTTTCCCTTCACGACGCGATGCACGCCCGACCCGTCTTTCGTTCTTGTTGCCGTAATGGTAATATTGCGGGCACTGGCTTTTCAGATTGGAGATAAGATGAACATACCTGTTGCGCTTGCACTTGTTTCACTGGTGTTTCTGGGTCTGGGAGCGTTTTTCAACAAAGTGGCTGCCTCTGACGGAATATATTTCCCCCCCTTCACGATGATTGTGAGTGTGGCTTACGTCGTCATGGCTGCGGTGGTTCACGTCACCCAGAAGCAGGCTTTTGCCCTCACTGCTCGCACGTTTTGGATTGGCATGCTGGTTGGGCTGTTTGGTTCAATCGGGTATGCCTGCATGTTCTATGCACTCCAAAAGGGCGGCGAGGGAAGCGTCGTTTTCCCTATTGTCGGGTTGGGAGTGCTAGTATCTGTCGCGCTTTCCGTTATTGTTTATCGTGAGCCGCTTACGGCAGCGCGAGTGCTCGGTTTTGGGTTGGCCGCAGGCTCCATTGTGCTTTTGTCACGTTGAACGAGCGCACTTTTTTCGTCGAAAACCCATAGCGGTTCGGTATAGGACTTGGGAGACAAACATGGCAACAGAAGACAATGAAGACCCCATCCTCGCGGCCCTGGATCAAGACGAACATGAAGACGCCGATTGGGAAGAGCCGGAGGAAAACCCCGATTCGGGCGACCATAAAGACGACGAGGACGCCCAGTTCCGCAGAGCCGTTGACGAAGGGTGATTAGCGCCAGATACTGACTGCCGGTGCGCGGGCGGCTCGCGCACCACGCAGGGAATAATTAGCGCAAATAATTCCAGTTGCAAGGAGGGCAATATGTCTAAAGCCTTATTGTTTGCAGGTCTCGCGGCTCTCGGAAATGCATTGTTTGTTTACGGCCAAAGAAGAAGTAGCATTGCCAACAATTCCTTCTCGTATTTGACAAGTGCCGTTTTCATTGCGGCGGCATTTTTTGCGTTGGCAGCCGTGGCCCTGCGAACACAACAGGAAATTAATCTAACTGGCAATGTTTTCATCACAATTGTCGGTGGTGTAGGTCTGTTCATCACGTTGATAGGATTTTATTTTCTTTATTCTAAATATGGCGCAGTCTATTATGGGATTTACGCCGTCCTTTCAATTATTACCACCACTATTGGCGTAGGAGTATTGATATTTCGAGAATCTTTCAATCAATATCAAATTGTAGCTTTGATACTGGCGATATTAGCTATTGTTATGTTTAGTGTCGGTGAGACATTGGCAAAATGATCAAGGATGACGACTCGCTGTTGCCAGTGCGTACTACTTGAAAAGTGATGACATTGTAAGCCAGATAACGCAATGGAATGTTTTCTACACAGTCCGAATACTGTCATCATATGAAATGACAGAGGGTTTTTCACACCATGATATATCATTCATTAGGACGCACTACTGTGCAGGTCAGCGAAATTTGTCTGGGGTGCTTGCCCTTTGGATCCACTACGGAACCCAAAGAGGCATGTTCCATCATCGATCGATCGATCGATGCCGGGGTAAACTTCTTTGACACTGCTAACGCGTATGGCTGTGGCCGGTCTGAGGAGGTGACCGGTGCGGCCCTAAAGGCAAATGGCAAGCGGGCGAAAATAGTATTGGCAACCAAGGTCCACTGGCGAATGGCAGATGATGATCCGAACGCTGCGGGTAACAGCCGTCGCCACATCATCGAGCAGTGTGAGGCTAGCCTGCAGCGCCTGCAAACCGACTACATAGACCTTTACCAGATCCATCGACCGCAGTCAGACACTCCCATAGACGAGACACTGCGCGCACTTGATGACCTGATCCGCGCGGGTAAGGTACGCTACATCGGCTGCAGTACCTTCGCTGCTTGGCAAGTTGTTGAATCCCTGTGGGTTGCGAAAGAGCTCGGCCTGAACCGCTTTGTCTGTGAACAGCCGCCCTACAATCTACTGGACCGCCGAATCGAACGGGAACTCCTGCCGATGGCACAAACCTATGGGTTCGCCGTCATCCCCTGGAGTCCAATCGGCGGAGGCCTTCTGACCGGAAAATACCGACGTGACAAAATGCCCAAGACAGGTCGCTTCGCCGATGTATCTGCCTTGCCCCCTGAGATTGCGCGGCGACTCACTCCGGGCTTGTTTGACTTGGTTGACAAATTGGATCCAATTGCTGCGGAAAAGGGCTGTACCTTGGCGCAACTGGCGCTGGCTTGGGTGGTAGGGCGCCGTGGAGTCACCAGTCCCATCATCGGCCCGCGCACAATGGAACAATTCGAAGAGAATCTCAGTGCGCTGGAGGTGGTGTTGACAGATGAAGACTTGGCTCAAATTGACGAGCTTGTGCCACCTGGCTCAATGATCTCCCCATTTTATGAGGCGGATTTTGGGCCGCATGTTCATCGGTGTCTATAATGGAATTGATTGTGGTCTGGAAGGTGCCTGGCTGGTAACGACGATCGCATCACATGCAAATGTAGTCCCTGCAATCAGGACACTTTACAGTAATAAAGGTTGTTTTTAAAGAGCGGGAGTTTAACTATGCCATTCAAGTCGTTAGAGTTAAAGCCGTTACCGGGGTATGAATTAATTAATCGCTCATCTACATTTCGTCGGCAGTTGGCCACGCGGCGCAGCGTTCGCCATTTCTCGACCAGGGAAGTCCCAATGGAAGTCATCGAAAATGTGATCATGACGGCTTCATCGGCTCCTTCCGGTGCCAACCAGCAGCCGTGGAAATTCGTGGTCGTGAGGGATCCCAAAGTGAAGCGTGAGATCAGAGCCGCGGCTGAGAAAGAAGAGAAATCGTTCTACGAACACCGTGCGCCTGATGAGTGGCTCGCCGAATTGGCGCCGCTGGGGACGGATTGGCAAAAACCCTTCCTTGAAGATGCGCCTTTTCTCATAATAGTGTTCAAAAAGATTTACGGTGTGAAAAAAGAACAACAAATCAAGCACTATTATGTCAATGAGTCGGTCGGGATTGCTGTCGGTTTTCTGTTGACTGCGATCCATCAGACGGGACTTGTGGCGTTAACACATACGCCCAGTCCAATGGGTTTTCTCGCGGAAATCCTAAATAGACCAGAAAATGAGAAAGCCTTTTTAGTTGTCCCCGTGGGATATCCGGTGGAAGATGTAGAAGTGCCTGTTTTGACCAAGAAGACATTTGAAGAAGTCTCAGAGGTGTTCTGACGATGGGCATGAAATACGCTTTGGTGCTACTCCTTCTCGCGCCCGGCGTTCTAGTCTCCTGCGGTCCATCCACGGAAGAAATCGCGCAGGTTGCGGAAGAAATGGCAGTAACTATGGTGGCTGAGACCGCGGAAGCCGAGGCCAAGTTCGTTCTGGCACTGCAGCAAACTCAGGTGGCCCAACCAACTAGTACTGAGACGGCTACCTCCACCTCGACCTCGACCATTACGTCTTCTCCGACCACCATGAAAACATTGACCCCTACGCCTACGGTTACCGCAAGTCCGACCCGCACAACCATTCGCGCTTCTACCGCAACAGTTACCCCCACAGCAACTTCAACAGCGAC
>CAJWGI010000117.1 GCA_913031335.1 uncultured Anaerolineales bacterium
TGCGCGGCCTGAGCGACATTCGCGCGCTTTCCGCAGAGACCGGAATCAGCCCGCGCGCGCATGGGTCCGGCCTCTTCACGCGCGGCGAAACTCAGGTTCTCAGTTTGGTAACGCTAGGTACTCCGCGCGAGGCGCAGAGGCTCGACACGCTGGCGCCGGGCGATGAGAAACGTTATATGCATCACTACAACTTCCCGCCGTTCAGCACCGGCGAGACCTGGTTTCTGCGTGGACCCAAGCGGCGCGAGATCGGGCATGGTGCTCTGGCTGAAACCGCCTTGCTGGCGGTGTTGCCGGATGAAGAGGACTTTGCGTACACGTTGCGAGTGGTTTCCGAGGTGCTTTCCTCCAATGGTTCAACTTCTATGGCCTCGGTCTGCGGATCCGCGCTGGCACTGATGGATGCCGGCGTGCCAGTGAAGAAGCCGGTGGCTGGGATTGCAATGGGGTTGGTCAAGCAGGATGACAATTATGTGATCCTGACCGATATCCAGGGCATGGAAGACCATATTGGCGACATGGATTTCAAAGTGGCCGGAACCGATGCCGGCATCACGGCACTGCAGATGGATATCAAAATCACGGGCATTACTTCGCAGATTATGGCGGAGGCTTTGGCCCAGGCGCGCGAGGCACGGCTGCAGATTCTGGATGTGATGACAGAGCATATCGATGCGCCACGGGCAGAGATGTCCCCGTATGCGCCGCGGATGATAGTCGTCCAGATTCCGGAAGACAAAATTGGCGCGGTGATTGGCCCGGGTGGAAAGACCATTCGTGCGTTGCAGGAGGAGACCGGCGCAAAAATCGATATTCAGGAAGATGGGCGTGTGTTCATTGCCGCGCCGGAGGGACCGGCCGCCGAGCAGGCGCGCGAGCGCATCGAAGCGTTGACCGAGACGGCTGAAGCGGGGCGCATCTACACCGGCAAGGTGGTGCGCACCGAACCCTTTGGCGCGTTTGTGGAAATTATGCCTGGTACCGATGGGCTTGTGCATATCAGTCAATTGGCGGATTATCGCGTCGAGCGGGTGGAGGATGTCGCCCGCGTGGGCGATGAACTGACCGTTATGGTGACCAACGTGGACCCCAACGGCAAAGTTCGGCTCTCGCGTCAGGCGGTGCTGGAGGGCTGGAGTCTTGAAGAGGCGCAAGAGCGTGACCGGCCGCGCGGCGGTGGACGTCCGCGCGGCGGCGGAGACCGGCGTGGGCGGGGCAGCTCCTCGCGCGGCCCGCGGCGGTCAGGGCAGCGTTAGGATCCCTGCGGAGAATCGAAGAGGGGATTCGGAAAGGTACCCATCGCTAGTATTCACCACGGAGACGCAGAGCGTACCGAGTTGCAATGATGCAATAGAATGGACTCTCATGGGCTCGACTGAATTCCCGACAACCCTGCTGGCGGAAAGCGAAAATATGAGCGCCTGGCAGGTGGACGAACCGGACGGAGAAAGGACGTACCACCTCGAACTGAATCAGGTCACGCTGCACTTCTTCCGCGAAGAGTGGGACGAGTTTCTGGAGCTGGTGCGCTCAATCCGGTCAGAATGACCGCTGCGGATAGTTAGGTCGTCAGCGGGGAGAAGCAACACTTCCATGACTATGCAAGAAAGCAAAGTACGCGTCGCCGTCATCGGCGTCGGAAATTGCGCGTCTTCCTTCGTGCAGGGCGTGGAGTTCTATAAGGGTGCCCGCGATGACGCCGAGGTGCCGGGGTTGATGCATGTCAACCTGGGCGGTTATCACACCCGCGACATTGAGTTTTCGGCCGCATTTGATGTGGTTGCCGGCAAGGTTGGGCTGGATCTGAGCGCGGCCATATGGGCGCATCCTAACAACACCACCAGATTCGCCGAGGTGCTAGAAATGGGCGTGCCGGTGCAGCGCGGTATGACGCACGACGGCATTGGCAAATACCTGGATAAGGTGGTTAAAAAGGCGCCCGGCCCGACGGACAACATCGTGTAGATATTGAAGGACACCGGCACGGACGTGGTGGTGAGTTATTTGCCGGTGGGGTCTGAAATGGCGACAAAGTGGTATGTGGAGCAGGTTCTGGAAAGCGGTTGCGCGTTTGTGAACTGTGTGCCGGTTTTTATCGCCAGCCAGGGCTACTGGGCGAAGCGTTTTCGCGAACGGGGTTTGCCCATCATCGGCGATGACATTAAAAGCCAGGTGGGGGCGACAATCACCCATCGCGTTCTCACCAATCTATTCCGCGAGCGCGGCGTTCACTTGGATCATACTTATCAGCTGAATTTCGGCGGTAATATGGATTTTTATAATATGCTGGAGCGCGAGCGCCTGGAATCCAAAAAGATATCCAAGACGAACGCCGTCACCAGCCAGTTGCCGTATGACCTTGGGGATGAGAATGTGCACGTCGGCCCCAGCGACTATGTGCCCTGGCTCACCGACCGCAAGTGGTGCCACATCCGCATGGAGGGGCGTGCGTTCGGGGATGTGCCGCTCCAGCTGGAAATGAAACTTGAAGTGTGGGATTCGCCCAATTCGGCCGGGGTCGTGATTGACGCGGTGCGCTGTGCAAAGTTGGCGTTGAACCGGGGCCTATCCGGCCCGCTGCCGGCGCCCTCGGCCTACTTCATGAAGACGCCGCCGGTGCAATACACGGATGATCAGGCCCGCCAGATGGTGGAAGCGTTTGTCGCCGGCGAGGCAGCTGCAGTGCCCTCATCCAGTTAAAGCCCCTCATTATCGATTCCTGAAGGGATTGGTGAATAGCCTCAGTGCGCGCGTGGGGAGCAAAGAGCACCCCGTTGACTACTTGTTGCTCGGTACCATCAGTCAGGACATCACTCAGAGTGGCGAGCGCGCACTGGGCGGTACGGCAACTTTCTCTGGCTGCATGGCGCATGCGCTGGGGATGGGCGTGGGCATTGTGGCTGCACTCGGGCCGGGAGTGGATCTCTCGCCACTGGAAGGCATTGCCGTTGCGAGCCAACCTTCACCTGTCAGCACCACGTATGAGAATCGCTATACCCCGAGTGGACGCGTACAGTATCTGCGCCAGCGCGCCGACCGGCTGTGCTTTGAAAGCGTGCCGGCCCACTGGCTGGCAGCGCCGCTAGTGCATCTGGGGCCGCTGGCTGATGATGTCGACCCTGCGGTGATAGCCCATTTCCCGGCCGCTTTCATCGGCATCACCGCTCAGGGTTGGCTGCGGCAGTGGGATGATAGCGGGCGCGTGTCGTGGGCGGATTGGCCGCAGGCGCGGCAGATGCTGCCGCAAGTGGACGCTGCTGTTTTGAGCATCGAGGATGTTGACGGGGATTGGGCCTATCTGGAAAAGTGGGCGTCCTGGGCCCGCGTGCTGGTGGTGACGCAGGCCGAGAAGGGCGCCACAGTGTACGCCCGCTCAGAGAAGCGCCAGTTCCCGGCTCCGAGCGTGCGGGTGGTGGACCCGACCGGAGCGGGAGACCTGTTTGCGGGCGCGTTCTTCGTGCGTTATCGGCAGAGCGGCAACCCGTGGAGCGCCGCGCGTTTCGCCATTTCGCTGGCTTCGGCCTCGGTCACGCGGCCGGGTCTGGCCGGATTACCGACGCGGGCGGAGATTGCGGCCGCGCCGGGTTAGCGGCGTCAATCACCCGTGGTGGCGAGGGCGCCTTCGAGATGATTGGCGATCGCGCGCGCGATAGCAGCTTTCCCGACTGCTTTCTGGGCTTCGCCCGCCCCGGTGACAAGATGGGCCACCTGCTCGCCGTGCGGCCCCTTTTCCTCGCCGCGGTTGGCCACCACTAGCGGATATCCGGCCTGCACGCGTTCGCGGGAGATCTCGATCAGCTCTTGATGGCTGATGTCTTCCTGGTATTTAAAGGTGACCATATAGAGTTCCGGAAAACTTGCGCTTACTGCGGCGATGATTTTCTCGGTGGGGACCAGCCGGAGTGAGATTGCGTCGTTGCTCGGGGTCTTGCCCGGCAATGCGCTTTCCGGGCTGAAGTCGACCACGGCCGCCGAGAACACGCCGGCGGTAAAAGGTTTTGCCTGCAGCGCCTGCATGACGGCTGCTCGATATTCGTCGTAGCTGCTCACGCGGTTGTGCGGCAGCCAGTCATGCGGCTGCGCGCTCCCGCTCCCGTGAATCAGGAGCGCATCTGCGCCGCGAAGATGCAACTCAGTGGCAATCTCGATGCCCAGTTGACCGCTGAAGCGGTTGCCAATCTGGCGCACGCTGTCGATTGGCGTGGGCGCGGGTCCGCCAGTGACAAGAATCGGCAATGCTTTTAGCGGCGAGGCGTTTGTTGCGCGGCACACTTCCGCCACCAGACGCTCCTCGGAGGGGATTTTGTGCTTGCCATAATCCTCGTGCGGCGGGATGATGCGCACGCCGATGTCGGCGAGTTTGCGCAGCGATTCTGTCAGCAGCGAATTGTGCAGATAGCCGTGCATGGTGGGCGCAAGCAGCAGCTGTGAGAGTCCGCGTTCCATGCGCCCGATGGCGACCGCCAACGTCGTGGTGACCTGGTTATCGGCGATGCCGCGCGCTATTTTATTGATGGTGTTGTAGGTGGCCGGGGCAAGCAGGTAAGCGTCAAACGGGGCGCTGTCGCTAATGTGCTCGGCGGCGGCAGTCAGGCGGGTGATCACCGGATTGTTGGAACTCCACTCCAGCGCGTCCAGCGTGGTGTAGCGCATAGCTTCGTCGCTGGCGAACACCACCACGGAAGCGCTCTGCCGCCGCAGCGCGCGCACGATGAGCGGCGCTTTTATGGCCGCAATTCCGCCGGTGAGCAGCAGCGCGACGCGCTTTCCCTCCAGATGACTGCCATCGAGCGGTACCTCGCGATCCTGCAGCGGCGATTGCGGCGGCGGGGAGAAATCCCAGTCGTCCATTGCTCAGATTATACTGTATCGGCATTGCGCTCTTCAAAATGGTCACGCGGCTGCCGCGCCTGCGGCACTAGGGCGGGAAAGTAATCGTCCGACCCAACGGAATCACATCGTCTGCAAAGCGCCGTCCATTTGCATCGCTGGCCGGCAGACGCTGGTTGTCGCTGAAGCGATACATGCCTGCAGCGAGCCGATATTCGCCCAGCTGTATTCCTCCGGTAACGCTCAAGGTGTGCGTGTCCGCCAACCACTCGCCCGGCGACCACACCGCGGAGGGATAGGTTCTGCCCATGGGCACGCTGTCGTGCCCGACAACGAAGCCGCCCTGCGCATCGAACAGGTGCACGAACATAATCAGGTCTTCGTCGCTGCGGGCCAGCACTTCCCAGTGCAGCGTGACCTGCAATTCGGCCGCGGCGGTGCTGGCTACGTGAAAGCCGTGCAGTTTGACCGCGTCTCCA
>CAJWGI010000118.1 GCA_913031335.1 uncultured Anaerolineales bacterium
CCAGTTCTTAATCAGCCAGCACCACCGGAGCGACGTCCGCAGGCAGCCGGGCGGGTTGCAGCACGGCGATGTCGGTCGTGGCATCTCCGCCGAGCAACTCCGCGCGCACGCGCTCGCCGCCAAAGAAAGCGATTTCGATTTCGCCGCCGCCGGCCACCACATGATGATTGGTGACGATGTGCCCTTGCGCATCCACCACAAATCCAGTGCCCTGCCCGATGCTATCGCGCGTGTAACGCACCGTGATGGCCACCACGGCGGGGTTGATTCTCTCATAGAGCTCCACTAGTACGGCTTGCTCGGCGGCCACAATGGAGAATTGGTCAGGAACCGCGGCAGCGGCCGGGGTCACGGTCGGGGCGACCAAGGTCGGAACCGGAGTGGGCGGAACGGACGTTTGGGTCGGCAGGAGCGCGGCGGCAGGCGCGACCGTTGGCGTCAGGCCGAAGAAAGCGGTCAGCGCAGCGGGGTTGAAAGTGCAGCTCGAGCCGGCCAGAGCAAGGGTAATCGTGGCTGCAGCCACACAGCGTCGCACGGTCAGACGATCCGGATACACCGGAAAATTTAGCCTTTGCGCAGCCGCGCCAGCTGCTCCCACAGTTTTTTTTCTTGTGGCGCAAGTTTCGGCGGCACCTGCAGCTGCAGGCGCACAAAAATGTCGCCGCGTTTGCCAGGCTGCTTAAGATTGGGCATGCCTTTGCCGCGCAGCCGCATGGTCTGCCCGCCCTGGCTTCCGGGCGGAATCGAGAGCGAGACGCTTCCGCTCAATGTGGGCACGGTGACTTCACCGCCCAGCACAGCGATGAACAAATCCACCGACAGCTTCAAATACAGGTCGTCGCCGCGGCGCTCGAAGCGCTTGTCCGGCTCCATGCGCACCTTCAGATAAAGGTCGCCAGGGCGGCCATCGGGCCCGCGCGGGCCCTCGCCGGAAATGCGCACGCGCGTGCCCGCTTTTGCACCGGGCGGGATTTTCACATCCAGCGTGCGCTTGCCTTTTATCAATCTGCGCTTGGTCCCCCGCGCAGCCTCAGCCAGGGTGATGCTCACTTCCTGAATGAGAGGCTTAGACGCGGCCCTGCGCGCCCCGCGAGCAGCGCCGGCCGGGCCGGCCGCCCCGAAAATCGTATTGAAAAAATCGGAGAACCCGCCGGCGGCGCCCTGCCCGAAGAGGTCACCGTAGTCAATCCCGCCTGCGCCGGGCTGCCCGCCAGCGGCCCAATTCGACCAATCGAAGCCGCCCGTGCGCCCGCCGCGCGCCTGATGGTGATACCAACTTGCGCCCAGCCGGTCATATTTGGCGCGTTTTTCCGCGTCGCCGAGCACCTCGTAGGCCTCGTTGATGATCTTCAGTTTTTGCTCGGCGCCTTTGTCGTCCGGCTTCAGGTCCGGGTGGTATTTGCGCGCAAGCTTGCGGTACGCTTTCTTGATTTCTTTGTTGCTCGCAGAGCGCGGAACGCCCAGCGTTTTATAGTAATCCCGATATTCCATTTGGATGACCCGTCAAGTCCACATATTAATGCGGGCACGAGCGCGTGCGCCCCAATCTGATTCTATCCCCGCGGCAGATCTCCGCCAACATGCGGAGGGTGATTCTAACACCGTCCACTCAATCCCGGCGCGAGAGCCGCAGCTCCATCCAGCGCAACGTGCGCGTGGGCTTGAAGCGGTGCTGCTGCAGAAGCGCGGCCGCTTCGCCGGTGGGATGCTCCACCCAGGCATCGCAGCGGCGGTGGCCCAGCCGATACAGGGCGCGCGCCAGCAGCGCGTGCTCGAGCGCGCCGGTCAATTGCGGGGTGACAATCCAGCGAATCTGGTCTGCCGTGCCCGCGCTCCAGAGCACATACAGCCACCCGACGGCCTCGCCAGACCGGAACGCCAGCCAGCGTTCCTCGCGCCGCCCGTTAAAATAATGGCCGAGGCTGCGCCCGAGGGAGGGACGCAGCTGGCGTACCTGCAGCGGCGCAGTCCAGATCAAGCCCTGCGGGCGGAACTGCTGCAGCAGCGCCTGTTCCAGCGGCCACTGGCTGCGCTGCGCCGGCTGCAGTTCTATCCCCGCAGGCATCGGCGTCACCTCGGGCGGGCGGGTCTGGCTACGCCGCCAGGTGGTGCGCACTGTGAGAGTGTCAAAACCGAGCTGCTTATACAGGGTGATCGCATCAATGTTGTCGGCATCCACCTGCAACACCACGCGCTGCGCGCCTTCGTGCGCCGCGCGCGCCACCGCGGCCAACACCAGTTGGCGCGCAATTCCCTTGCGACGCCAGTCTGGGTGCACGGCCACATTCGCGAGCAGCCATGCATCCCGTCCGCTGTCCGCGGGTTGTGCGCCCACGTTCCCGACGAGACGGCCGGCGTGGGTATACACGAAGCCATGCTGCCACGCCGGGCCACCGCCCGGGAACAGCGGCAGCAGCCAGAGCAACGGGCCGGCACGGCTGAGCGCGCGCATCTCGCGAATGGCGGCGCGGCCACTCTCGTCAAGCGCGTCGCCGAAGCACAGCTCCACCAGCCGGGCGATACCCGGCAGGTCGCGGCGCACGTCCACAGGCCGCAGGCCTTCTTCCATGCTCGGAGCAGCCGCCAGCGCAGTCATGCAATCACCAGTTCGGGCAGCAGCGCCACGATTTCAGCGGCCACAGCGCGCGCCGCGCCCGGCGCGGCCAGTTTCTGTGCGGCGGCAGCCGCGGCCTCAAGTTCGCGCCGGCCGGCTTGCCGTAGACCTCGCAGCCGCTCAAGAACCTGTTCCGGGCGCGGCGTCCACCATCCGGCCCCGCCTTCCAGTACCATGCGCACGTTACCCTCTTCCTGCCCCGGAATCGCGCCGCTGAGCAAAAGCGGCCTTCCGCAGTTGAGCGCCTCCATAACCGTAGATGGCCCCGCTTTGGTGACCACCACATCGGCCGCGCTCATCAGTGTGGCAATGTTTTCCATAAAGCCATATACGTGCGCGGGAAACGGCCAATGCAGCGCAGCCAGCTGTGCCCGCAGGCGTGCGTTACGGCCACAGACCACCGCAAGCTGCATCGGCATTGCGCTGGCGCGCAGCGCCCTCGCAATCTGCTCCAAAGGGGCCATGCCCTCCGCCCCACCGAGCAGCAGTGCGGTGAATTGCTCCGCCTCCCAACCCAACTTCCGGCGAGCGGCAGCGCGGTCCCGCGGACCGGCACGGAAAGCGGCCGCCACCGGCAGCCCGCACACGCGCACCCGTTCGGGCGCGAGGCCGCAGGCTAGGGCACGGGCGCGCGCCACGCGCGTCGGAACCAGCGTCCGCGCGGCGCGGCGATCGAACCACCATGCATGCGCAGAGGCCAGATCGCTCACCAGGGTCACAAACGCCGGGCGGCGCTCGCCCAGCCCGTCAAGTACCGGCCCCACCAGCAGCGGGTGCGTACTCACCAGAACCTCGGCGGGATGAGCATGAAGCAATCTGCGCACAGCCGCGCGCACAAAGGGCCGCGCGGCGTCATTAAGCGCGCGCGCGCGGTGGCAACCATCGCTGAGCGCGTAACCATGCCGCCACAGTCCTTTCCCATGCGCGATGATGCGCGCGTACCAATCGGGCAGCCGGTTGAGGGGATAAGGCGCGTAGCGCAACAATCCGTCCACCATCTCCACGCGCAGCCCGCGCCGGAGCTTCCACAATTCCGAGCGCACCGCCGTGGCCACAGCACGGTGCCCGCCGCCGGTGTCCGACATCAGTATGGTCACTCTCGCGTTCAACTTGCCTGCCCCTCATCTAGGATTCGTTTCAATCGCTTGGCCAGTACCCGGCGGGTCAGCAGCACCCTCCGCCCACAGGTCTCACACTTTAGGCCAATATCTGCGCCTAGGCGCACCACACGCCATTCCGAACCACCGCACGGATGCGGTTTACGCAAGCGCACGCGCTGGTCAAGTTCGAGCTTTACGCTGGGGTCCATGGGTCTTCGCCGCTCGATTATAGCGCACCACCGGCTGGTATAATCCCGCCGCTCACGGAGACGAAAGCATGCTCACCGGCGGTTCAGACCCTCTGACCTATATATCGCGCATAATAATACTGGTTCTGGCCATCAGCGTACACGAGTTCGCGCACGCGCTGACCGCCGACTGGTTGGGAGACCCGACTCCGCGCTCGCAGGGGCGGCTGACGCTCGACCCGCGCCGCCATCTCGACCCCTTCGGTTCGATCATGTTTCTCATCGCCGGTTTCGGGTGGGGCAAGCCGGTGTACACTGACCCGCGCTATTTCCGCACTGACGCGCGCACCGGCATGGCAGTGGTGGCTGCAGCCGGGCCGCTCTCCAACCTGTTACTCGCCTACCTAGCTTCTATCCCGTTGCGACTCGGACTGGTTTCCACTGGGGCGCTGGCGTATTTCGCAATGGCCTTCATACAGTTGAATCTGCTGCTGATGCTCTTCAACCTGCTGCCCATCGCGCCACTGGATGGCTACCGCGTGGCCATCGGCCTGCTGCCGGATGAATGGGCGCTCAACCTAGCGCGCTTCGAGCGTCAAGGCCCGCTGCTGCTTATGCTGCTCATCGTGGCCAGCTCGATGTTTCGCTTCAATCTGCTCGGGATGATAATTAGCCCGCCATTCCGGCTGCTGCTCAATCTGCTGCTGCCCACCTGACAGATGGCACAGCGAGCAGCCTGCGCGCACGTCTACATTCTCCGCTGCAGCAACGGCAGCCTGTACACAGGCTGGACAACAGATTTACAGCGCCGCGTCGCCGACCACAGCGCGGGCCGCGGCGGGCGCTACACGCGCTCCCGCCGCCCGCTGCAACTCGTGTACTCCGAGAGCCACCCCAGCCGCTCCGCCGCCATGCAACGCGAAGCTGCCATCAAGCGTTGGCCGCGCGCCCGGAAACTGGCGCTGATTACGGCAGCCCGCAACACACATGTTGACAATGCGGGCGAATTGAAGTATAAACATGGTCACAATTCATCTGACAAAGACTCTGAAGAGGAAGAGTAAGCGCCGCGCAGATGGCACAGAGAGTGGGGGACGGCTGGAAGCCCCGCCCGGATGCGAGCGCCAAATGGACCTCTGAGTCGCAGGGTGAACCGATGCGCGCGGCCTCCCCGCCGCGCCGGTCAATAACCACCGCCGCATCGCACTAGCCCCCGCCGGAAGCGCCACCGTTATCAAGGTAGAGGGTATCTCCGCGTGCGGGCATCCACATCCCGGACAGGGCCATACCTGCAAACGAGTGAGACTGGCTGCTAACCCCTTCGTCGTCTGACGGTGGGGTTTTTTGTTTAAGACCGGTCTAAATCGGGTGGCACCGCGGGAGCACGCTCTCGTCCCATGA
>CAJWGI010000119.1 GCA_913031335.1 uncultured Anaerolineales bacterium
TCGACGCGCACCACACGATAGAAGATACCGCGCTGGCGTTGGGGCAGGCCTTCGATCATGCGCTGGACGATCGTAAAGGCATCGCGCGCATGGGGGCTGCTTTCGTGCCCATGGATGAAGCCTTGACGCATGTGGCGGTCGACCTTTCCGGACGCCCGTATTCAGTGATGCAGGCTGAGTGGCACACGCCTGCCATTGGGCAGTTCCCGACCAGTCTGGTGGCACATTTTTTTGAATCGCTGGCGGTGACTATGCGGGCAAATCTGCACGCCCGTGTGCTCTACGGGCGCGATGACCATCATCAGGCCGAAGCGCTCTTCAAGGCGCTGGCGCGCGCGCTGGACGTGGCCACGCAGCTGGACCCGCGCCGGGGTGGTGTGGTGCCCAGTACGAAGGGCAGTCTGTGAGCGTGGAAGCATTGCGCACCCGCCCTTACCAGCCCGCCGATGAAAAAGCAGTTGTCAGTCTCTGGCTGCGCTGTGGTCTGGTGGTGCCGCACAACAACCCGCTCCGCGATATTCGGCGCAAACTGAAAATCAACCCGGAATGGTTTCTAGTTGGCACGCGTACCGGAGAAATCGTGGCGACTTGCATGTTTGGCTATGATGGACATCGCGGCTCGATTAATTACCTGGCTGTTGCACCAGAGCAGCAGCGGCGTGGCATTGCTGCGAAAATGATGCAAGCATCGGAAAACATATTGTGCTCTGTCGGCTGCCCAAAGATCAATCTACAGGTGCGGGATGCCAACAAAGTGGTCATCGAATTCTACGAGAGCATTGGCTATGTTGCTGATAACATCGTGAATATGGGAAAGCGCCTCGAACATGACGAACCATATCGCGTTGATTGATCACGGCGTGGGCAACCTGCGCTCGGTAGAAAAGGCGTTGGCTGCGGTCGGAGCAAATGTCGTGCTTACCCGCGAAGCGGACGTAATCGCTGCCGCCGAGAAAATCGTGCTGCCCGGGGTGGGCGCATTTGGCGATTGTATGCGTGGGCTGCACGCCAGCAATCTACTGCAACTTATCATGCAGCTGGCGGGTGAGCGCCCATTTTTGGGGATCTGTGTCGGGATGCAGATGTTGTTCGAATCCAGTGATGAGATGGGCAGTCACCCCGGGTTGGGGCTGCTTCCCGGGGTTGTCACCCGCTTTACTGCGACCGACATTCGCATTCCGCACACCGGCTGGAATCAACTGGAACCCACCGGCGACCATCCGCTGTTAGCGGGTATTCCGGCGGGCAGTTATGCTTATTTCAATCATAGCTATTGTTGCGCGCCGAAGGATTCCGCCGATGTGCTGACATACACGGATTATGGCGGTCGCTTTGCTTCCGTGGTCGGGCGCGGGCACATGTATGGCATCCAGTGCCATCCAGAAAAAAGCCAGCAGGTTGGCCTGCAGATATTACGCAATTTTTTGGAGCAGGGGTGAGTACGGTGGCGGATTTCGTTGTCTTTCCGGCGATTGACTTGCGCGAGGGGCAGGTGGTGCGCTTGCGCCAGGGCGACCCGGCGCAACAGACAATCTATTCCAACGACCCGCGCGCTGCTGCCGAACGCTGGCTGGCGGCGGGCACCGAATGGCTGCACGTGGTTAATCTGGATGGAGCTTTTGGGGAAGCTGCCGATGCCAATCTGGCAGCCCTGGGTAAGATTATGGAGGTCGGCGCGAAAGTGCAGTTTGGCGGCGGTTTGCGCGCGCTGGATGCGATTGAACACGCGTTGGATCTAGGCGTTAGCCGCGTTGTGCTGGGTACTGTGGCTGTCACACAGCCGGAGATGGTGGATGCGGCTTTGGCGATGTTTACGCCGGAACGGGTTGCGGTCGGGGTTGACGCACGCGATGGTATGGTGCAGGTGCGAGGTTGGCGAGAAGGTTCGGCTTATACCACTGTCCAGCTGGGAGAGCGGCTGCAAATGCAGGGCGTGCGCCTGGTGATTTTTACCGATATCACGCGTGATGGGGTGGGCACCGGGCTGAATCTGGCGGCAACCGTTGCGCTGGCCGAGCAGACCGGCTTGCAGGTGATTGCTTCTGGCGGAGTTCACACCGCTGCGGACGTGCTGGCCGCGCGCGATGCCGGACTGGGAGGCGCGATTATCGGGCGCGCGCTGTATGAGGGGACAATTGAGCTTGCCGATTTGTTGGCGAAAATTGTGCATAATGAAACGTGAAGCGTGAAACGTAAAATGTTGACTGTACGCATGGTTTTTCGTTATTCGCGCAATCCGTTTCTCATCCGTTATATCCGTTGATCATGCTGGCAAAACGCATCATCCCCTGTCTGGATATCAAAGATGGCCGCGTGGTCAAGGGCGTCAATTTTGTTAATCTGCGTGATGCTGGTGATCCGGTAGAACAGGCACGACTTTATGACCGCATGGGCGCGGATGAGCTTGTTTTTCTCGATATTTCCGCCACCCATCGCGGGCACCAGACTGTGATTGACGTGGTGCGGCACGTGGCCGACCAGGTTTTCATGCCGCTTACCGTGGGCGGTGGCATCCGCGCAGTGGACGATATGCGTGGCATCTTGTTGGCCGGGGCGGATAAAATCAGTGTCAATTCCGCCGCGGTGCGCGAGCCGCAATTGCTGACGCGCGGAGCAGAACGCTTCGGCAGCCAGTGCATCGTGCTTGCTATTGACGCGAAGAAAATCGCAGATCGCAGCTGGGAGGTGTATGTCAACGGCGGGCGCAAGCCGACCGGAATTGATGCGCTGCAGTGGGCACAACGCGGCGTGGCGCTGGGTGCTGGCGAGATTCTGCTCACCAGCATGGAAACTGATGGCGTGATGGACGGCTTCGATATGTCGTTGACGCGCGCGGTTGCCGATGCGGTCAATGTGCCGGTGATTGCCAGTGGCGGCGCCGGGCATCCGGATCACTTCGCGGATGTGCTAGCCGAGGCGCGCGCAGCCGCTGCTCTGGCAGCTTCTGTTTTTCACGATAATGTGCTGACCATTGCTGAAGTCAAACAATGCCTCGTTGAGCGCGGGGTGGCGGTGAGGGTGTAATCATGGAAAAACTAAAGTTCGACGCCAATGGCCTGATAACGGCCGTGCTGCAAGACGCGGACAGCGGCTCGGTGCTGATGGTCGCCTGGATGAATGCCGAGGCGCTGCGCCTGACGCAGACAACCGGCGAAACGCACCTCTGGAGCCGCAGTCGGCGGGAACTGTGGCGCAAGGGGGCAACTTCCGGCAATGTGATGCGCGTGCAGGAAATCCGCGTGGATTGCGATGGGGACACGCTGCTTCTACAGGTGGACCCGGCCGGGCCAGCTTGTCACACCGGCAAGCAGTCCTGCTTCTTCACGGAACTGGATGCTTGAGAATGCTGTTTAGACCGGTTAACCGACAGCGGTTTTGGCGCGATTTTTTCGTAATCCAGCTTGGCTTCGCCGTGTTTGCTTTTGCCATCGCGGTTGTGATTCGCGCCAATCTGGGCGCTTCTTCCTGGGCCGTGCTGGAAGTGGCGCTCGCGCAGATTATCCACATTACACCCGGTACGGCTTCGGTGCTGGTCGGAGCGGTGGTACTCCTAATGGCGCTGGCGATGCGCGAGTCGGTCGGGTGGGGTACCGTGGCGAACATACTCAGCATCGGACCGTGGGAGGATCTCTTTCTCTGGCTGATCCCCGTCGCCCGAGCGAACCTGCCGTTGCAGCTGCTTTATCTTCTGGCCGGCCTGATAGCTATGAGCATCGGCAGCGCGATTTACATCGGCATCAATGCCGGCGCCGGGCCGCGCGACAGCTTAATGATGGCTGTGGCGCGCATCACTCCGCTGGACGTGCGCTCAGCACGGGTCATAATCGAAACCACGGTCGTGCTGGGGGGATGGCTGCTGGGTGGGCCGCTGGGCGTGGGTACGGTGCTCTTTGCGCTACTAATCGGGCCCGGGGTGCAGATTGCCTTTCGGTTGTTCCGCATGGAAACATATTCGCGTCACCGAGAGGCTCCGGTGGCGGCGTCAACTTCATCGGGTGATTGAAATGAGTTTTCTACACGCATTGCAGCAGATAATCATGGATCGCAAAGCGCGACCCACGCCTGATTCCTACACGGCCAGCCTGTTCGCAGCCGGGGAAAACGAGATAATGAAGAAAATCGGCGAGGAAGCGATGGAGGTCATTTTGGCCGCAAAGAGCCAGGGCGGTGAACGCGTCATCTCCGAGACCGCCGACCTTTTCTACCACGTGCTGGTGTTGCTGGCAGAGCGTGATCTGAGCCTGGCGCAGGTGGAAGCCGAACTGGAGCGACGCCATCGGTGAGCACCAGCGTATATCTTCTTGATGTTGACGGTGTGTTGCTGCACCCGGGCGGTTATCGCGAGGCGCTGAACCGTACTATCAATTATTTTTCGCAGGCGATGGGGTGGGGCGACTGCGCGCCGGAGGACGCCACAGCGCTGGTGTTCGAGGCGAATGGGATTACCAGCGAATGGGATATGAGCGCGATCTGCCTCGCCGCGCTTTTCGGGGCCGTCTGGCAGCATGATCCCGGCCTGCAATTGCCCTGCTCGGTGCCGGCTGCCCTCGCGCTGGTACGCGGGCGCGGCGTCCCGCCGCAGCGCGTGGATTTCGCGCAGACAGCGCGGATTGTTGCGGCGGAAATGCGTCCTGGTGAATACCCGGCGCTGGCGGCGCCGCGTGCCTTTTCGTGCGCGCTGAATTCCTCACCGAGCGGCGCGGGCCGTGGAGCGCTGACCGCTCTGTTGGATGAGATATTGCTCACCACCCGCGATATTCACCGTTCGCACACGCTGTCGGTATTCCAGACACTCGCTCTCGGCAGCGCCGCTTTCGAGCAGACATATTCCCTCGCGCCGCCGTTCGAGACCGCTTCAATGATAGAGGAGAACGACCGCCCACTCATTTCGCGCGATAACCGGCAAAGGCTATTGCGCGCGACCGGATCAGGCGAAATAAAAGCGGCGGTCTTCACCGCGCGGCCGTCGCTGCCGCCGCGCGGAACGCGGGACGGCACGGGTTATTTTACTCCCGAAGCGGAGTTGGCCGTGCAATTGGTCGGGTTGGATACGCTGCCGATGATTGGCTTCGGGCGCCTGCAGTGGCTGGCGCAAGAGCGCGGCGGTGACGCGGATCTGTGGGTCAAGCCGGCGCCGATTCACGC
>CAJWGI010000120.1 GCA_913031335.1 uncultured Anaerolineales bacterium
CCCCGGGGGTGGCCGTCTTCGGGCCCTTTGGCGGTTGCGTCGATGCCACTCTTTCCCCCGCAGGAGTGTGCGCTCGCGGCGTGATCCAGATGGTCAACCGGCCCCTCCACCAGCAGCGCGTCCCGCTTCCAATCCACGTTTCCCAGCGCCTGCCAGGCCACCTGCGCGGGGTCATGGATGTCCACCCACTCATCCACAACCACAATCGCTTTTGCCAGCATCAGCAACCCCAGCCCCCAGATTCCGTACATCACTTTGCGCGCATGGCCGGGGTAGCGCTTGCGGATTTTCACAATCACCAGATTGTGGAACACGCCCTCCGGCGGCATGTGGTAGTCGATCACCTCAGGCAGGAAAATGCGCAACAGCGGCAGGAAAAGGCGCTCGGTGGCAAGGCCCATGAAGGTGTCCTCCATCGGGGGAATGCCGACGACCGTGCTCGGATAAATCGGGTCGCGCCTGTGGGTAATGGCAGTGAGGTGAAAGGCGGGGAAGGATTCTACCGGAGTGTAATAACCGGTGTGGTCGCCGAACAGCCCCTCGGAAACCTGATCCTGCGGGTCGACGTAACCCTCCAGGATGAACTCCGCTTGCGCGGGAACCTGCAGCGGTTGGCTGACGCACTGCACGAACTGCACCGGTTTTCCGCGCAGCCAGCCGGCCAAAAGGTATTCATCGATGTCCGGAGGCAAAGGCGCCGATGCCGCCCACATGCTGGCGGGGTCGCCGCCGAGCACCGCCGCCGCCGGAATGCGCTGCGCCGCCGCGCACGCCCGACGCTCATGTTCGGCGCCTCCCTTGTGGCGCTGCCAGTGCATCGCCAGTCGGCGGTCATCCAGCAGCTGCAGGCGGTACATACCCACGTTGCGCGCGCCGCTCTCCGGGTCGCAGGTGATGACCTGCACCAGCGTGATGAAACGCCCACCATCGTCGGGCCAGCATTGCAACACCGGCAGCATGTTGACATTGGGATTCTCTGTGACGACCACCTGCTGGCACGGCCCGCTGCGGGAAACCGAAGGCCCCACCCCGACCGATTTCAACGCCCCCAGCACATCCATTCCGCGAGCAACCACGCTGCCCACTCCCTCGGGCATGCGAAAATCGAGCAGCTTTGCCAGCCGGTGATTAAGCGCCTCCAGGTTTTCCACTCCGAGCGCCGCCGCCATGCGCCACTGAGAACCAAACAGGTTTATCGCCACCGGAATGTCGAAGCCTTCCACGTGCTCGAAGAGGAGCGCTTTGTTGTGCTCGCGTGGGCCCTTGCTCACGCGAGAGGTGATTTCTGTTATTTCAAGGTCACGGCTGACCGGCGTGCTGATGTGCTTCAACTGCCCGTGCGTTTCCAAATGTCCGATGAACTCACGAAGGTCGCGGAATAGCATGTGGGTATTATAACGTGAGTCGCGCTTCGATTTGTGATGAGCGGCGGCAGTTGGGGTACAATAACACGCGATCAGAGCAGCTCATCCTACGGAGTAAACCCACTATGTCCGATTTTCTTTTTCGCGGCACTCTGGCCGACCTCGACCCTACAGTCCACGAGTTAAACCAGATTGAAGCCGAGCGCCAGTACCATAAACTTATTCTGATAGCCTCCGAAAGTAGCGCTCCGCTGGCCGTACGCGAGGCGCTCAATTCCGCCTTCAACAACCTATATGCTGAGGGCTATCCCGACAACGCCTCGCGCTGGATGCGCGAGGCCGACATAGTGGACTACACCACCCGGCTGGGACACTACCGCCGCTACGCCGACCCACGCTATTACAAAGGCGTGGAATACTGCGACACCGTCGAGGCGTTGGCCCGCCGCCGCGGCACAGAACTGTTCGCCAACGAGCGCGTCGGCGCCGACGACATTTACGTCAACGTGCAGGCGCTTTCCGGAGGCCCGGCCAACAACGCCGTCTATCATGCCCTGATCACACCGGGCGATACGGTGATGGGCATGGACCTGATGCACGGCGGCCATCTCAGCCACGGCGCGCGCGTCAACCGCTCCGGTAAATATTACAACAGCGTTCCTTACGGAATCGACCCGGATACGGAGCAAATTGACTATGATGCCGTGCGAGAGCTGGCACGCGAACACAAGCCAAAACTGCTCATCGCCGGATATTCCTCCTATCCCTGGGCAGTGGACTGGAATCAATTCCGCAGCATCGCCGATGAAGTGGGCGCGTTTCTGCTGGCCGATATCGCCCACGTAGCCGGATTGGTGGCTGCCGGAGAATACCCCTCGCCCATCGGCATCGCTGACGTGGTCACATTCACCACGCACAAATCATTGTGCGGCCCGCGCGGCGCGTGCATCCTCACCACCGACCGCGTACTCGCGCGCAAAATCGACCGCGCCGTCTTCCCCGGCGAGCAGGGTGGCCCCCATCTGAACGCCATGGCCGCCATCGCCGTGGTCTTTAAGCTTAACCGCGAGCCAGAATTCCGGCAGCTGCAAAAACAGATTCGCGCTAACGCCACACGCATGGCCACGCGTTTCGGCGAGCACGGTTTCAATGTACCCTTTGGCGGCACGGACACACACCTGCTCAATATAGATTGCAAATCGGTGCGCGGCGCGGGCGGCGCGACACTGATGGGAGACTCCGCCAGCCGCATCTTGGACGTGGCCAACGTCGTCGTCAACCGCAACACCATTCCCGGCGACCGCAGCGCGCTCAACCCTTCCGGCCTGCGCCTGGGCACGGTCTGGCTCACGCAGCGCGGTTTTCGCGAAGCCGAGATTGACGAGCTGACCGACCTGATGGCGCAGCTGCTGCGGGCATGTCGCCCTTACGGCTACAGCGGACGGCGTGGGCGCACCCTGCACCGCGCCAAAGTGGATTTTGAGACGCTCAACGCGGTCAAAACGCAGGTGCGCGATCTCTCGCAACGCATGGGTCTGGACTTTGCGCCCACCACGCACGGCTACCCACATTTCTATTATTCTGACCAGCGCCCCCCAGATTCTGGCATGGTGCAGCTGGAAATCAGCGGCGAGAAAGCCGAGCGTTTTCTGCAAGTTGCCAGCAGCAACGATGTTAGCGCGCTGCCCATCGGCGAGAGCCAAGCTACCCAAATCTGGCAGGGGGAACGCAAGGCCGATGGCGTGTTGACCCGCAGCGCTACGGATGCCTTCATGCTGACCATCCCGGCTACCGATTCGGTGTGGGTGAAGACCTGGCTGCGTGACCTTTCGGATGGCTATGTGACGCTGGATTCCGCCGACTTGCACGCTAAAGCCTCTGGCGCAGTAGCGGTACACGACCGCGGGACGACGGCGGCTGCTCCAACCAAAGCAGTCGGGCACGCGGTTCAGGCCAAAAAACCTTATTTCAACGGCATCAGCGCCGCCGGGGCAACTTACGGCGCAGCGTTGCCTGAATATAAATGGACCGAGCCTGAATCCGATGAATTACAGAAAACCGTGCTGAACGAGACTCACCGCGCGTTGGGCGCAAAAATGGTGCCTTTTGGCGGCTGGGATATGCCGGTGTGGTATTCGTCGATCTCGGAGGAGCACGCCGCGGTGCGCGCCAGCGCGGGGCTATTTGATGTCAGCCACATGGGAGTGTGGGAGGCCAGCGGCGCGACGGCAGCTGAGTTCCTCGACGCGGTGTGCGCTAACGATGTGGCCGTGCTCGGCAGCGGAAAGTCTCTCTACACGCATTTTCTTGACCCGGATGCAAATGTGGTCGATGACCTGCTGGTTTATCGCTGCGCCGCGGAACGCTATTTGATCGTGGTCAACGCCGCCAACGATGCGAAGGACTGGGAGTGGGTGAACGCGGTGCTGGCTGGCAACGTGATGGTGGACCGACAACGTCCGGGTGCGCAGACCAACGGGCGCGGGGGCATCCGGCTGCGGGATTTGCGCGACCGCACCGCCGGAGCAGAGATGCGAGTGGACCTGGCGCTGCAAGGGCCACAGAGCCGCGCAGTGCTGCTGGCGCTCGGCGCGGATAATGCCACGGTTGCGCGCGTGCACGCATTGAAACGCACCGAGCTGTGTGAGGCGACTCTCGGCGATTTCGATTTGATCGTCTCGCGCACCGGCTACACCGGCGAGCCGCTCGGCTTTGAATTGTTCGTCCATCCCGACCGCGCGGCCGATTTGTGGAATGAGCTGCTGCAAGCGGGCGAACCATTTGCGCTGCAGCCCTGTGGGCTGGCCGCGCGCGATAGCACGCGCACCGAGGCCGGGCTGCCGCTTTACGGGCACGAGATGGGTGGCGAGCTGAATTTAGGGGTGGCGGCTGCCGGGTTCGGCGCTTATGTTAAAACGCACAAGCCATGGTTCATCGGGCGGGCAGCTTATCTGGCGCGCGATGATGGCGGGATGGTGGCGCGGTTCCGCTTCAACGAAAAGGGCGTGCGCATGGCGCATCCTGGCGACCCAGTGGTGGATAAGCGCGGGCATGTGATCGGTCAGGTGACCAGTTGCGCCATTGACAGCGAGGGGTATCTACTGGGGCAAGCTTTTGTCGACGCTAAAAATACAACGCCCGGCACGCCGCTGGGTGTGTTCCAGTCGGCCAGTGAACATGCAGAGCCGCCACGCGCCACGCTAAAAACGGGCGACCGCGTGCGCCTGAACGATTGGGCAACGGTGCTGCCACGCTTTATGAAGAAGAAGTAAGTGTTCCCGCCAACGCACACGGAGGAATACCCATGAACTCGACTGAACCACGCGGAATGTACTTTGAGCAGTTCGAGGTCGGCATGCAGATAGTCAGCCGCGGCCGCACCGTCACCGAGGCCGACATCGTCAACTTCGCTGGACTTTCGGGAGACTACAACCAGATTCACACCGATGCAGCCTATGCGGCGGAAACGCCATTTGGGCAGCGCGTGGCCCACGGATTGCTGGGGGTGGCCATCGCCTCCGGACTGGCAGTGCAGACCGGTTTTATGAAAGGGACTATTTTGGCGTTCCGCGAGATTGCTGAGTGGAAATTCAGCCGCCCGATACTGATTGGCGATACAATTCACGCACTGCTGCAGGTGACCGAGACC
>CAJWGI010000121.1 GCA_913031335.1 uncultured Anaerolineales bacterium
GTGCACCGCACAGATACTCGCGCAACTGGGCTCGCGCGTCTGCCAAATCATCTGTTCCCGAAAGCGGGGTATGGTGGCGTTCCGCAGTTAGCTGCATCAGAAATTGTCCTGCGCTGATGTTGTAAGCAATGGAAATCAGCCCTCGCTCCGAGGCGGCTAGATGGAGCACGTCGAATACGGGAATGTCGGTGAGAGTGGTGTGCCGCAGTCTGGGTTGAGCGTTGCCGACGGGCATCTTCAGCCCCCGCGAAGAATCTTACAAGTTCATCCAATAGAATGCCGAAATCCCGCTCAAGATAAAATCGTCTTCATCAGGGTCAAGACGGATGCTAATTCCATGCATATTGATTGTAACACCGTTCAGCTGCGCGAACGCTACAACCATGCGGGGCCATCTGAACATTTCCGGTAATAAGTGAACCTGCGTCAGTCGCGAGCACGCGTGTTTCTTGCCGCTGCTGCGCGCCCGTGCTCGGCTAATTCCCGCACGTTGTTTCAACGATGCCGGCATCATCGGCGCGGCGCTGGCCACTAACGCTCACGGGGCGGCGAAATAGGCACGCATCTTTTTGGGCGGCTGAGGGTTTCTATTCCTGCGCAGCGATATGATTCTATAGAGGAATAAAACTTCATGAGCAAATCACGAATCGCGATTGTCGTGGATAGCACCGCACAGATACCGGCTGAACTGGTGCAGCAACATGGCATCCACGTAATACCGCAGACGCTTGTATGGGGCACGGAGACATTTCATGATGATGTGGATATCACTCCGGCTCAGTTTTATGACCGCCTGCGGGATGACTCGGTTTTTCCCACCACATCGCAAGCAAGTGTGCGGGAATTTCAGGAGCTGCTCACGAGCGTGGGTGCTGGCGCTGAAGAAGGAGTGCTGGTGGTAGTGCTTTCAGGAGAGCTTTCGGGCACGCTCAATTCGGCCACGCAAGCGCGCGCGCTGCTGCCTGAAATGCAGATTGAGATTGTGGACACGCGCACTACGGCGATGGCGATGGGGTTTGTTGTTCTGGCAGCGGCGCGGGCTGCGGAAGCGGGAAAATCTCTGGCGGAATGCACGCATCTGGTCCGCTCAGCGCTGGACAGGGTGGGCATGTTCTTGACTGTGGAAACGCTGGAGTATTTGCACCGCGGCGGCCGTATTGGCGGCGCGCGTAAGTTGCTGGGCAACGCGTTGAAAATCAAGCCGGTGCTCACGGTGAAAGACGGCCTGGTGCAGGAGGCCGGCAAGGTGCGCACGCGCAAGAAAGCATTGCGGCATGTCGTGGATGAGGTCTCGGCGGCGGTTGAGGGAAAAGAAAACATCCGCTTGGCAGCACTGCATGCCGCTGCACGTGACGATGCAGCTGCGCTGCTGCAGACGGCGAGTGAGCGCTTGAATCCGATCGAAGCTCATCTGGCGGAACTAAGCCCGGTGGTCGGCGCTCATGTCGGGCCGGGTACGGTGGGGCTGGCTTGGTGCACTGACTAATGGCGCGACGAGGTCGAAACCAAAAAAAGGCCCATCGTTCTAAATGGGGCTGCGCGATTTAACCCTTGCTGCGTTCTATCTGAGCACCGAGCGCGCTGAACTTTTCCTCGATGCGCTCGTAACCGCGTTCGATCTGGCCGATGTTGCGGATGACTGATTCGCCGCGAGCGCACAGGGCGGCAATGAGCAGCGCCATACCCGCGCGGATGTCCGGGCTTTCGAGCGTTTCGCTCTGCAGCGTGCTTGGTCCCTGAACAATGCAGCGGTGCGGGTCGCAAACAATGATGCGTCCCCCCATTCCGGCCAGTTTGTCCACAAAATAGAGCCGGCTTTCAAACAGTTTTTCGTGGAACAGCACTGTGCCGGCGCATTGCGTTGCGACTACGATAGCGATGCTCATCAGGTCTGCGGGGAAACCGGGCCAGGGCGCATCGTCCACTTTGGGGATGGCGTCGCCAAGATCCGGAATAACGCGCAGCGATTGCTCGGCGGGCACGAGGATGTCGTCTCCTTCCACCTGCCAGCCAACCCCCAGGCGCTTGAACGCGATTTCAGCCATGTGCAGGTGCTTTGCGCCGGCGCGTTCGATGCGGATTTCACCGCCGGTGACAGCGGCCGCGCCGATAAAGCTGACTACTTCGAGATAATCTGGCCCGATTGTGTGCTCGCCGCCTTGCAGTGAATTGACGCCCTCGATTGTGAGCACGTTGGAGCCGATGCCGGCGATGCGGGCGCCGCGGGCGTTCAGAAAGTGACACAGTTCCTGGACGTGGGGCTCGGAGGCCGCGTTGCGCAGCGTAGTGGCGCCGGTTGCCAGCACGGCCGCCATGACCGTATTCTCGGTGGCGGTCACACTGGTTTCATCCAGCAGGATGTCTGTGCCCCGCAGTCGGTCGGCGCGCATTTCAAAATTCTCATTAGCGTGGAATTCTGCGCCAAGCGATTGTAGTGCCAGCATGTGGGTGTCCAGTCGGCGGCGGCCAATTATGTCCCCGCCGGGCGGGGGCAGCTGCAATTGGCCATGACGCGCGAGCATTGGCCCGGCCAGCAGAATGGATGCGCGAATGAGCCGACAGAGGGCAGCATCCGGTGTGTGGTTGGCGATGTTCTTTGCATGCATGCGCCAGCTGTGCTCGTCCACAGACTCAATAGAGACGCCTAGCGCTTCGAGAAGATTGCGCATCGTGAGCACGTCTCCGATGGCGGGCACATTGTGGAGTACAACCGGCTGGTCAGTGAGCAGGCATGCGGCCAGCAGTGGCAGCGTGGCATTCTTGTTGCCCGCAGGGCGGATGACGCCCCGGAGCGGAACCCCGCCTGTTATCACGAATTGATCCATAGGGAAATGGCAATCGCCGCGTAACGGCCTGAAGCGGCGGCGCGCTGCCCCGCATTGTAAACGAGCGGGGCGATGGGGTCAACCTGCGGAAATCCACCTTTCCGCCGCTAAAAAATGGGAAGCCATTCAAGTGGTGGGCGGTGCAGTGTCACCCTGTGCCGCCGTGTGCCGAAATAGCATTGGTGGTAAAATCAAGTGCGTGTCCGCGCACGCTTCCACGCCACCGGCCGCGCCCATCGGGGTGATTGAATCCTTCGGACGCGGTTTCGAGACCGTTCTCTCTCAGCTCAGCCTGATAGCTCTTCCGCTCTTACTGGATCTTTTTCTCTGGCTTGGACCGCATCTCACTGTTGCACCGCTACTGGGGGAGGTGAGCGCGATGCTGGAAGCGCAGCTGCGGGACGCAGATGTCCCCGCCGAGATGTACGGCACAGTGCGGCTCGCTCTGCAGGACGCCGGCGAAAGCCTAAACGTGGTCGGTTTTCTGAGCACAGCGCCTCTCGGCGTGCCCAGCATGATGGTCGCCAACGCTTCGGCGGGCACCCCACTGGGGTCGGTGTTGCGCGTTCCGGTCTCTAGTGGTGCGGCCTTGTTTGGGTTGACCGCGGGGTTGAGCGTGATGGGTCTGTTTTTAGGCGCAGCCTTTTTTGGCCTGATTGCGCGGCGCGTGCTTCCGGAGGAACAGCGCGGGAGTGACGAGCAAATGCTGGAGCAGCTCTGGGGGCACTGGCTGCGCCTGCTCGGGTTTGCTGCGACTGTGCTGCTTGCAATGCTTCTGTTCGGGTTCGTGATGGCGATGCTGTCTGCGCTTCTTTCAATGCTGCACGTACTTCTTGGCGGGATGGCGACCTCGCTCGGCATCGCGCTCTGGATCTGGGCGCTGTTTTTTGTGGCCTTTACCGTGCACGGAGTGGTGATGCACAACCGCGAACTGCTGCCGGCGCTGCGTAACAGCCTGCGGCTGGTGCGCCGTAACATGCCTGCCGTGACCGGCCTCTTCGCACTCATAATGGTGTTGAGTTGGGGGCTCGGGTTCCTGTGGTCGCTGCCGCCCGGGGATTCTTGGCTGCTATTAGCCGGCATCACGGCGCATGCGTTTGTAGCTACCGGTGTAGTGGCGGCTACCTTTCATTTTTATCAGGACAGATTACGCTGGTGTGACGAGATGCAGGCTACGCTCGCAGAGCAAAAATGCCGGGCGCAAACCACGCAAGGGAAAGAGAAACCGGAGGGAAACTGAAGTGGCGAAAGTAATAAAAACAGCGAAGGCGAAGACGACTCGAAAGGCAAAAAAAGGGGAAGCTTACGGCGCGCGTAGTATTCAGGTATTGGAAGGGCTGGAGGCGGTTCGGATGCGTCCGGGCATGTATGTCGGCGGCACAGACGTACGCGCCTTGCACCACCTGATTTACGAGGTCGTCGATAACTCTATCGACGAGGTGCTGGCCGGATCGTGTGATTTCGTGAGGGTGACGATCCACGCGGACGAAAGCGTGACTATTGAGGACAATGGGCGGGGCATCCCCGTGGACAAGCATCCGGTCGAGAAGGTCTCGGCGCTAGAAGTTGTGATGACCAAGCTGCATGCAGGGGGAAAATTCGGTGGGGGAGGATACAAGGTCTCGGGCGGGCTGCACGGCGTGGGCGTCAGCGCAGTGAACGCGCTCTCGAGCCGTTGCGAAGTCTGGGTCACGCGTAGCGGCAAAGTGTGGTATCAGGAATACCGTCAGGGCGTGCCGCAGGCGGCGGTGAAATCCATCGGCAAGGCGAAAAAAAACAGAAGCGGTACGAGCACCACGTTCATGCGCGACGAGAGCATTTTCGACAAAGAGAATAGTTATCGTTTTGAGACTCTGCTGCAGCGTTTTCGCGAGATGGCGTTTGTGACGCGCGGGGTGACCATAAAGCTGGCGGATGAACGCAGCGGACGCGAGATGACATTTTATTTCGAGGGCGGTATCAAGTCGTTTGTGCGGTATCTGAATCGCAACCGCAAGACGCTGCACCCGGTGATTTACGTGGATAAAGAGATAGAGGGCACCGGCGTGGAGGTGGCGCTGCAGTACAGCGACGCTTTTGCAGAATCGACATATTCTTTTGCGAACACTATTAACACTGTTGATGGTGG
>CAJWGI010000122.1 GCA_913031335.1 uncultured Anaerolineales bacterium
ACATTGCCAAAGTGCACCAGCAGGCCGGCTGCCGGGTGGGCAATCTCAGTGACCATCACCTTCCAGCTTCTGTCAGTCGCCGTAATGGAGCCGGTGTCGCCCACTTGACCGCCGCTTTCGACGTAAAACGGAGTGGATGCGATTATCAACCCGATGCGGTCTCCGGCGCCTGCTCTTGTTATTTTTTCTCCGTTTGGCGAAATGAGCGCTAGCAACGGTTCGACCACCCCTGTTGGCCCGTAGGGGTTGTGCTCGATACCGTCGGGCCCAATGAGATTGTCGCTCTGTAATTGTTGCTTGAGTTTTCGAAAACCGTCGGCTCCGGCTGTGCTGACTTCTCCCACAAATTGCCCGGCGCCGGACGCAAGTCGGTGGGAATCCAGGGCCTGCTTAAAACCAGGTTGGTCCACTTCGAGACCGTCCTTCCGGGCCTCGTCGCGAGATATTTCCAGCGGCAATCCAAATGTGGCGTAAAGGTTAAACGTCTCCGGCCCGGTGAGCATGTTTCGGCCGTCTGCCCGGGCAGCGCTTGTCAGGCTCGCTAGGTGCGCCAGACCGGTGTCGATGGTTCGCTGGAAACGAATCTCTTCGTTTGAGAGCGTGTTTGCAACGGCATCGTGGTGCAGCGCCAGCTCTGGGTATGCGCTGGCATAAGTCTTAATGACTGTATCAGCAATGTCTGCCAGAAAGGGTTTGGTAAGACCTATTTCTGCACCAAACCGAGCGGCACGGCGGATGATCATTCGGCAAACGTAATTGCGGCCGGTGTTGCCCGGCGTGACGCCATCAGCGATCAGGAAGGCTGCCGCGCGCGCGTGGTCGGCGATGACGCGGTACGGGGTAAAACTCCCCTCGCGCATGTCATCTGTGTGGCCGGCCAAGCGTTGGGCGGCATCTATCAGTGGCCATAGAAGGTCGGTGCGGTAATTGGAATCGGTTTGTTGAAGTATGGCTGTCATGCGCTCCAGACCCATGCCGGTGTCCACGTGGGCAGCTGGCAACGGATCAAGCTGCGCTTTGCCATGCCGGTTGTATTGAATGAAGACGAGATTCCATAACTCGACAAATCGTGGTGTGTCGATGGTTGCCTGCGTGACCGGTCCGGAACCGGGCTGCAGATCTATGTGAATTTCGGAGCATGGCCCACATGGACCTGTGTCAGCCATTTCCCAGAAGTTGTCTTTTCTCCCGCAGTAAAATAAGTGCGCCGGGTCGAAACCGGGTTGAGAGCGCCAGCCATCGGCGGCGGGTTCGTCCGCTTCGATTTCTCCAAGGTCATCGCGGAAGACGGTGGCACACAGGCGCTCTGGCGGTAGCCCCCAGACATCGGTTAGCAGTTTCCATGCCCAATCGATTGCCTCTGCTTTGTAATAATCGCCGAAGGACCAGTTGCCCAACATTTCGAAGAAAGTGTGGTGCGTGTCGTCGCGGCCGACATCATCGAGGTCGTTGTGCTTTCCGGCCACGCGCATGCATTTTTGTGAATCGACCGCCCTGACGTAAGCGCGCGTGTCTGCGCCAAGGAAAACGTCCTTGAATTGCACCATCCCGGAATTTGTGAAAAGAAGCGTGGGATCATTTCCTGGAACGAGTGAAGCCGATGGGACGGCGGTATGGCCGCGGTCCTGAAAGAATTCGATAAAGTCGTGACGAATTTGTGCGCCCGTGCGCATGAGTAGGTAGCCTCGCGGAGAAACGAGGCGATTATACGCGATGAACGGGCGAGTGACAATGGAAAGATAGATTGCTATAATGCGGGCGGCGCACAGAGGGAAACGTTTTGCGATGAAAATAGACCGACAACTCGGCCTACTCATGCAGGGGACCGAGTACGGAGACGACAATCTGGAGCGGTCAATGCGCTCAGAATTGCGTGCGCTGCTGCTAGAAAAAAGGCCGTTACGCGTGTACTGCGGTTATGATCCCACCTCCGCGGATCTGCACCTCGGGCATACTATCTCCATGCGGAAGTTGCGCCAGTTTCAGGATCTGGGTCACGAGGTGACGTTCTTGGTTGGCAATTACACGGCACTGGTCGGTGACCCTTCAGATAAAAATAAAGCGCGCCCACTGTTAAACGAACAGCAAGTCTCGGAAAATGCAGAAACGTACGCTGCGCAGGCATTTCGCATCCTGGACTCCGAGAAGACGCGTGTGCGTTATAACGGAGAATGGCTGGCTGGATTGACACTGGTGGAGTTGATAGGATTAGCACAGAAATTTACCGTGCAACAATTTATGGCGCGTGACAATTTCTCCCGTCGGCTTGAGCGGAGCGAACCTATCTATTTGCACGAGACACTTTATGCCCTGATGCAGGGTTATGATGCCGCGGCCATGGAAGCGGACGTTCAGGTTGGCGGGACTGACCAGCTGTTCAATATCGTTGTCGCCGGTAGAAAATTGCAGCAGTCCCTAGGGCAGAAGCCGCAGGTTGGGGTGGTGCTAGGCATTTTGCCTGGTACTGACGGGAAGAGCCGAATGTCTAAAACCACAGGAAACCACATCCCCATTGCTACTACTGCAGAGGACATGTATGGGAAGGTCATGAGCATCCCGGACGTGGCGATGAGTTCCTACTGGCGGCTGACTACTCGATATACGCCCGAGCAAGTGCGAGAAGTTGAGCGGCGTCTGGAGAGCGCGGAACTTCACCCTCGGGACGCAAAATCTGAGTTAGCCGGCGAGATAACTGCTATTTTCTGGGGTACGGAGAGTGCGAGAAAAGCAGCTGGCGCCTTCCGAAAGGTGTTTCAACTGGGAGTCACCCCCGATGATTTGCGGCAGGTCGTCGTGAAGAAGGGCGAGCTGCTCGTAGACGTCATTCTGGAATGTAACTTCGCGGGCAGCCGAGGTGAGGCGCGGCGGTTGATACGGCAGGGCGGGGTGCGCGTGGATGGCGAGTACATATTGGACGAGCGCGAGACATTTGCTTGGGAGAGCGAAGTCGTGCTTCAAGTCGGGAAGCGCCGGTTCGCAAGGCTGCTAGTCAACGGTTGACCGCGCGCAACTCGCTCCGTGCGTATTGGCGCTCCCCCCCCCATTCGCTTCCAGCTCACCGCAACCAAAAGCAATACCCGCTGCCATAAAGAGAATCACCATCGCCGAACCCCCATAACTCACAAACGGCAGCGCGACGCCCGTCATCGGGAGCACCCGCAAAACCCCCGCGATATTGACGCCCGCCTGAACCGCCACAAATACGGCGACACCTATTGATAGATACTGGGCGTAAGAGCCGCTCCGATGCGAAGCAGAAAGTCTAATAATGCGTTGCACGAGGATAGATATCAGAATTACCAATGCGATGGCCCCCAGTTTACCCCACTCGTTTGTGAGTGCGGCGAAAATGAAATCGGAGTGGGCAAGGGGTATTGACTGCGGTGTTCCATTCCCAAAGCCGGCACCGAAAATCCCACCCGCACGCATTGCCTCTAGGGCCTGCACAAACTGATAATATTTGCCTTCCGCGTCAGACCAGGGATCGAGCCACCCGTGGAAGCGCAGTCGTACGTGGTTTGATGCGCCATATGCGAATGCTGTCCCGAGCACGAAAAGAAGCAACCCAGAGGCGGCATACCGCCGCCTCTGGGTTGCCAGGAAGAAAATGCACAGGAAGCCCCAGTAGAGCACCCAGCCGGCGCCAAGGTCTCTCTGTACAATTACCATGAACATGCTCATGCCCCACATGACCAGCAACGGCGCAAGGAACGCGAGCGGCAGGGCCGAGGAATGTCCATTGTCTATCAGCTGCAAAAGGGTACGGTGGCGCGACAGATATGCCGCCAGAAAGATTACCAACAGAGGCTTGAGTGATTCGGATGGCTGGAAAAAGATACCAGGCGAAAACCATGATGCGCCACCGACCGCGAGCCACAGGCGCGGCCCGGCCCCGGACGGGTTAACGCCAATAATCACAGTTAGCGCAGTGAGCATAACCCCTAACATGAGGGAAACATAGGGGTACCTTCGTAACGTACGCAACCAATGAGACCAGCGCACTACCGCGAGCATTGCAGCGGTGCCGATGCAAATCCAGACCGCCTGCCTTAGCGCGTAAGCGCCCTGCAGCCTCCAGATGATGACCATGCCCCAGCCGCACAATGTCATCACTGCCGGAAACATTAATTCATCGTGCCGAGGCAGCCAACGTTGAAGCATAATATGCCCGGCTGTGGCGGAGGCGCACCATAGCGCCAGACATAGAAGCATAAGCGGATCCCATATCATCGCGGGCTGAGTCGACGTGCGTGTTGAAGGTGCAAGGGTCAGCGCACACACACTAGCAGCAAGGAATACCGCCGCAGCCATCAGCAGCAGTGGTTCTCGGCGCTGTTGGACCCAGTTTTGGGTAATGGGGTTTACCAGGTGTCCGCGGTTTAATCGAGGTATTTGCAAACCAGCGCGCGCAACCGTGCTTTCAACATGTCGGGAACCGCGTCTGCCCGCGTGATAAGCGCATCCGCGAGCGCGCTGCCACAATCACACCCCAGATCGGCATCACGTGGTAGGTTGGCAGCCAGATTTCCGAGGGCAGCCTGGGCGTTTTCGGCGTTCTCTTCAAGCGTGCGGATTATCATTTCCACAGTGACCGGCACCTCGCTCTCGTGCCAAACATCGTAATCGGTTACGTGACCCATCACCGCATAACAAATTTCGGCCTCGCGCGCAAGAAAGGCCTCCGGGCTCGTGGTCATCCCGATAATGTCCATTCCCCAGCTCCGAAATACATGGCTCTCGGCCCGAGTACTAAAACGCGGTCCCTCAATAGTAACGGAAGTACCGCCTTCATGGACAGTCGCATCCGTCTTCCGAAGGGCTGCGGCCAACGCTCGCGAGAGTTCGTGGCAAAACGGGTCCGCGACGCCAACGTGCGCCACCAACCCGTCACCGAAAAAAGTGCGGGCGCGGCGGCGTGTGTTGTCGTACAATTGGTCTGGGATGAC
>CAJWGI010000123.1 GCA_913031335.1 uncultured Anaerolineales bacterium
CCACCGGAATGGACCATGACATGCAGGGCAACATTATCGTCGAGGGCATCGGCGTACTGCCCGATGTGCTCGCGGCGGTGACCGAGGAGACCGTCTTCGGTGAGGGCGATGCGCTGCTGGAACAGGCAGTCGCGCTGCTGCTGCGCCCGGCAGCTGCCGGAGTGCAACCCTCCGGCCCGCCGACAGTGATGAGCCCCGCCGAAACCCGCGCCGCGGTGCAGCAGCAGATTCCGGTTCTAGAGCAGTTCGCGCCGGAGGAGTACGACAATCCCGGCCGGGGTGGTGAGGTCTATACTTACACCGTGTCGCTGGGCGATTCTAAGGAAGTGCTCTGGCTGCACAGCTGGTGCGCCGCCGGCGAGGCGCTCGCGGGCAGCAATCTGGAGGCCATGGAATTATATTTCAACGTGAACAGGCAGCCGATTTCCGCGTCCCAGTTTCTCGAGCTGCAGGGCGAGGGCAACGGGCAGTACTGCCACTACCGGCTAGTCGGGCTCAGCGATTGGCCGCGCGGCGAGCACCTGCTCCGGACTGAGGTCACTTTCGTCCAGGAAATCGACGATGGCTTTCAACTTTACCCGGCCGGCACGCACGTGTTTGAGTACCGCGTTTATGTGGATGAATGATAGATAAAACCGTTTCGCTTTCAGAGGCGGCCGCGCTCACGCCCGCCGGAAGCACACTCGCCCTCGGCGGCATGACCCTCTATCGCCGCCCGCTCGCCTTCACACGCGCGCTGCTACACGAGAACCCAGCCGCGCGCGAGCTAACCTTACTTTGCTTCACCGCCGGAATCGAATCCGACCTGCTGGTGGGCGCGGGGCGCGTGCGCGGAGTACGTTCATGCTATTTCGGGCTGGAGGCTTTCGGGCTGGCGCCCATGTTCACGCAGGCGGCTGCTGATGGCGCAATCGAGATTATCGAGGAGAGTGAAGCCAGCATCGCCTTCGGCATCCGCGCTGCGCTGGCGGACGTCGGCTTCATGCCCAGCCGCGCCTGGCTGGGAACCGGTTTGCCGCGCCTGCGCCCGGACGTGAAAACAATCAGAGACCCGTACAGCGACGACGAACTGATGGCGTTCCCGGCCATTCACTGTGATGTGGCCGTCATCCATGCGCTGCGCGCCGACCGCGCCGGAAATGCGGTCATCGGCGGAAACCCGGGCATGGACCCAGAACTGGCACTGCTGGCCGAGACTACGCTCATCACCACCGAGGAGCTGGTTGAGAAACTCGAAAAGGCCGACATCCCCGCACCGGCGGTTCAGGCTGTGGCGCTTGCTCCGCATGGCGCGTTGCCCACTTCCTGCCACCCGCTCTATCCCCTCGATGGCGATGCCATTCTGGATTACATCCAACGCTGCAAAGCGGGCGAGTTCGAGCAATACCTTCGGGAGATGTTTACCACATGAGCTGGAAATTCTGGCGCAACCTGCTCATCGTCGTGGCCGCGCTCTTCATCGCCGCAGGCGGTTTCGTCACCGGCGCACGTTATTACGATGTGCTCCCGGCGGGCATCCCGCTGCCGGCCCCGGTGCGCAGCGTGGACGAAATCGAAATCGACCCGGCCGCGGGCGACACGCCCGAGGATCTTCAACCTGCATTTCGACCATTCTGGGAGGCGTGGGAGCTGCTGCAGGAAAACTTCGTCGACCAGCCGTTGGATGCCACGAAACTGGTGCAGGGCGCAATCAAAGGCATGCTCCGCGCCACGGGTGACCGCCACACCAATTACATGACCCCCGCCGAGCAGGAGGTGATGCGCACCGACATGTCTGGCGAGCTTGAGGGCATTGGCGCGGAGGTGGATACCAGCGGAGATTTCCTGCGCGTGATATCGCCGCTGCCCGGCTCCCCCGCCGAGGCCGCCGGCATGTTGCCCGGCGACGCCATAATCGCGGTGGACGACGAGGAGGTGAGCGGGCTGGATGCCTTCACCGTCATCGCGAAGGTGCGCGGCCCGGCCGGTTCACCCGTCAACATAACCGTGCTGCGCGAAGGGCTGCCGGAGCCACTCACCCTCGAAATCACGCGCTACAAAATCACCATCCCCTCGGTCGAGGGCGAGATTCTCAGCAGCGGGCTGGCCTACGTAAAAATCAATCGCTTCGGCGACCGCACCACGCGCGAACTGCGCGCGCAGCTGCGCGCGCAACTGGCCGATGACCCGCCCGGCCTGATTCTGGACCTGCGCAACAACCCGGGCGGCTTCCTTGACGCGGGCATCAGCGTGACCTCGCAATTTATCGGCGCGGGCATAGTCATGCTCGAGCAGTTTGGGGATGAGCGCGAGCGTGAATACCGCGCCCGCCCCGGCGGCCTCGCCAACGAAATCCCACTGGTGGTGCTGATTAACCGCGGCAGCGCCAGCGCCGCCGAGATTGTAGCCAGCGCGGTGAAGGATTACCAACGCGGCAGCCTCGTTGGCGAACGCAGCTACGGAAAAGGTACGGTGCAGACCTGGTTGGACTTGAGCGACGAGCAAGGGGCGGTGCGCATAACCTTCGCGCGTTGGCTGAGTCCGCACGGTAATTCTGTGGATGGCGAAGGCCTGACCCCGGATGTGGAGGTGGAGCGCAGCTATGAGCAATACCAGGCCGGGCTTGACCCGCAGTTGGATGCGGCCGTGGAGCTGCTGCTGCCAACGATTGCCGCTGAATAAGTTGTCACGCAAGAACAGGGGGCTGCCGCGGCGTTGCGACTGAGAGCGGGTGATCGGACTCGAACCGACGACATTCAGCTTGGGAAGCTGACGTTCTACCGCTGAACTACACCCGCGCAATCACGATTATATGCCGCGCCTAATTCCTGTCAAGCAATTGAAGCATGGGGCCCGGTACGCAGCCCACAAATATCAACAGGCAGGCCGCCAGCGTCGCATACCAGCCCGGGCCGAGTGGCGGCAGCGCTCCGTAGAGCTCCCCCACCACCGGCCTTAGCAACAAGAGGGCACGCAACGCGCGTACGCCTAAGACCGCCGCCGCCACTCCCTGCAGCAGCCCCATCCAGCGCCATTGTGGCCAGCGCCAGAAAGAGCCTGCCGCCAACAGCGTCGCTGCCAGCAGCCCGAGTTGTGCCTGCACGGCACCATCTGTGCGATACCACACAATAGCGGGATACCCCGGCAGCAGCATGAGCGCGCCCAACCCGGCCGGCAAGAGCAACCAGCGCCGCGCGCCCCCCGCGGATGCGCGCCCGGCGGTCAACGCCGCCGCCAGCGCCAGCAGCGCAAGGAAATGCAACCGGCCTACAGGCAGGCTGCCAGCTTGCACCTGCGGCAGCAGCGTCACCCAATCGCCGAGGTCATAAGCGCCCATACTAAGCGCAGCAGCGCGGTGCGGCACCCACGGCAGAAAATATCCCACCCAGAGCAGCACAATTCCAAGCACGGACGCCACGGCACCGAGCCGCGGACTTCGAAAAATGGAGTCTGCCATCGCACCGATTCTATCACTTGTACCGCCCGCACGCCCGCCGCAACCAGCCACTAATAATACGCCGTGCGCAGCACGGGCTGGAAAAGCTCCTTGCGCTGGGCGCAGACCGAATCTAGCCGGCACGCGCTGCACTCCGGCACGCTCATCTCCGGGCAGCGCCGGCGCGCGTTGAAGAAGAACCAGTCCACCGCGGCCATGCCCTTTCCGGAAAGCTCTGTCACCCGCTCGATGGTGTCATAGGTGGCCCGCCGCAGCGCCCACTCATCCGCGGGCGCGAGCAGGCGCCGCTCGGCCAGCGCTTGCCGCAGGCCTGCATCACCCACCTCGATTAAGCCGACGCGCAAGCACGAGCGCATCAGATGATAGTCGATGATCGGCGGAAGACGTTCGTCCGACGTCGGCCGCAGGAACCCTTCCGGACGCTCGGTCAGAATAAGCGCCAGCAACGCCGATTTTTTGCGCAGTACGTCCTCTTTATATCCGCCAATATGGTCAAGCATGCTCAGAAACGAGCGCAGCGGCCTGTGACTCGCATTCGCGTTGGCAACGATGTCCCCGGGCGACGGTCCGAGCGCCAGCATATCGCGCCCATAAGCACGCGCCTGCTGCAGGCGCAGCCGCCGGGCAGGCATCGGGTGGCTACCGTCATCCGCGCGGAAAAGCGCGCGCATCCGTTTCGCAGTCATTTTGGCCTGCCCGGCGGGAGTGAGAAGCGCCGGGTCTGCATGCTGCCCGCGCAGCATGGCGCGCCACAGATAATCGGAGCCTTTGCGGATTGAACCCGCCAGCGGTGCGAGCAGCGGCCGCAAGTAACGGCCCGCGCGCGCCTGCCAGAATCCAAACTGTTGCAGAGTGGAAGCGAAGAAATAATCCAGCGCACTGTCCACACCCACCACTGGAAAATCCGGCCCGACGAAATCAAATGGCCGCGCTGTTTCCATTCCCGTGAGCAGCGCGCCCACGGCGGAGATACGCTTCGCGCACAGTGACACGCGCCGGTCAGGCGCAACGCGCGGCGTTCTGCCCGCCTCCCAGAGCGCCCGCGGCCCCACCGCTGCCACCACCTGCGCCGCTACCACCTGCCCTGCTTCCGCCGCGCGCTGCGGGTGCTCTCCGCGCGCCAGCCCGGCCAGAGTGGCGCCGCAAAAAGCGTCGCCCGCGCCGGTCGGGTCCAGTTCGTCCACCTCCGGCGCAGGCAGGCGCGTAGCGTGCTCGCCCTGCCAGACTATCGCACCGCGCTGCCCCACCGTGACAAATAGAAACTTTCCCGGCGCGGCGGCTGCAGCCTGCGCAGACCCGAACACACCGGCGGCTTCGTTTTCGTTCATGAAGAAGATATCCGCCTGCTGCAGCAGCGCGCGCACCGTCTCATTCTCGCGCTGCACCACGCGCGCGTAGGTCCCCACAGAAATCAAGCGCGCGCCGCGGTCACGGGAGGCGGCGAGGAATTGCAGCTGCCGCCGCGCGCTGCTCAGCGCCGCGATGTGCACCAGCGCGCAACCGGAAAG
>CAJWGI010000124.1 GCA_913031335.1 uncultured Anaerolineales bacterium
GCTGGCCGAATTTGTCACCGAAGGCAGCTGGGAAGACATCGGCCACAAACTGCGTGCGCGCTACAGTGGACTGTTAGACCGCGTCACCCTCTACACGCCGCTGACCACCGGTGAAAACCTGGGAGACTGGAAAAAGATTGCGCGCGCTATTCAGGAATAGATTCGTAAAGCTCGAGCAGCACGCCGTTTGCGCTTTGTGGATGCACAAAGGCTGCCCGCCGGCCCCCGGCAGCTTCCAACGGCGACTCATTAATCAAGCGCACCCCTTTGGCTTTGAGCCGCGCCAGCGTCGCTTCCAGATCGTCCACCTCCAGAGCAATGTGGTGCATCCCCGCGCCGCGTTTGGCGAGGAAGCGCGCCGCTCCGCTGTCGTCGCTGGTCGGCCGCACCAGTTCAATTTCGCCCTGCCCCAGCGGCAGAAAGGCGACCTCGGCCTCTTGCGCTGGCACCTCTTCCACACGCGACACCTCAAGCCCGAGCGCATCGCGCCAGAATTCCAGGGCCGCATCGATGTCCGCGACGATGACGGCAATATGATCAATGTTCGTGATCATGAGGGTCAAATACTGGTCGCCCGATACTCGCCCCACACTTCGCGCAGCGTGTGGCAGATTTCACCCAGGGTCACATCATTCTCCACGCACTCGATGAATAGCGGCATCAGGTTTCCCGCGCCGCGCGCGGCCACGGCCAGCTCCTCGCGCAGCGCGCTCACGCGTTCATTATCACGCCGCGTGCGCAGCTCAGCCACGCGCTCACGCTGACGCGCCTCAACGGCGGCATCCACCGTCAGTCGTTCGATTGCCGTAGGTTCGTCGGCCACAAAAGTATTCACGCCCACCACAGTCTGCTCGTGTTGCTCAATCGCGCGCTGGCAAGCATAGGCAGCATCCTGAATCTCGCGTTGTGTGTAGCCGCTCTCAATAGCGGCCAGCGCCCCACCCAGCTCGTCGATGTGCGCAATATAGCGCTGCGCGCGCTCTTCGATTTCATCCGTCAGCGCTTCCACTGCGAAGCTTCCCGCCAGCGGGTCCACCGTGTCGCACACCCCGGATTCGTGCGCGATAATCTGCTGCGTGCGCAGCGCGGCCTGTGCCGCCGCAGCCGTGGGCAACGCCAGCGCCTCGTCCATCGCGTTGGTGTGCAGACTTTGCGTGCCACCCATCACCGCGGCCAGCGCCTGCAGCGCCACGCGCGTCATGTTGTTCTCCGGCTGCTGCGCCGTGAGAGTGCTGCCCCCCGTCTGCGTGTGAAAGCGCAGCATCAGGCTTCTTGGTTTGTTCGCACCGAAGCGATCTTGCATAATCCGCGCCCACAACCGCCGCGCTGCCCGATATTTGGCGACCTCTTCCAAAAACTGATTGTGCGCGTTGAAGAAAAAGGTCAACCGTGGCGCAAAGTCATCCACGCCTAAACCAGCCGTCTGCGCCGCTTCCACATAAGCGATGCCGTTAGCCAACGTGAAAGCCACTTCCTGCACCGCCGTGCTGCCCGCCTCGCGGATATGATAGCCGGAGATGCTGATAGTGTTCCAGCGCGGCGTATGCTGCGCGCAATACTGCAAAACATCCGTGGTCAGCCGCATAGAGGGCCGTGGCGGGAAAATATAAGTGCCGCGCGCCAGATATTCTTTGAGAATGTCGTTCTGGATTGTGCCGCGCAATTGACGCGGCTCGACGCCCTGACGCTTACCCACGGCAATATACATCGCCAGCAGAATCGCCGCCGGCGCGTTGATGGTCATGCTGGTGCTGACTTTGTCAAGCGGGATTCCTTCCAACAGGCGCGCCACGTCATCCAGAGTGGGGATGGACACGCCCACCCTGCCGACTTCACCCAGTGCCAGCGGGTCGTCCGGGTCATAGCCAATTTGGGTGGGTAGATCAAACGCCACCGAGAGCCCGGTCTGCCCCTGCTGCAGCAGGAATTTGAAGCGCGCGTTCGTTTCGCGCGCGCTCGCATAACCAGCATATTGGCGCATCGTCCACAATCGCCCGCGATACATGGTGGGCTGCACACCACGCGTGAATGGATATTCTCCGGGGAAGCCCAGCCGTTGCGCGCTTTCGGCTGCCACATCCGGAAGATACACGCGCTCGAGTGGTATACCCGAGGACGTCACGAACTCCTCGCGGCGCTCGGACTGTTTTTCCAAGCTGCGCCGCAGCGTGGTCTTCTCCCAGCGCTCCTTTTCCCTTTCCATTTTATCGTTCATGTTTCGCTCTGCGCGGGTGCCAACACCACCATCACCTGATTCTCCTCTACGCTGTCGCCGGGCTGCACGCGCACGCGAGTGACCAGCCCATCGCGCGGAGCTTTGAGTTCGTTCTGCATTTTCATCGATTCAAGAATCACGAGAAGTTCTCCCTGCGCGATTGCCTGTCCCTCGTCAACCGGGACGGTCACCACCAAGCCGGACATCGGTGCCTTCAGATGGTATTCGCCGCTGGCCACCGCCGGCCCGCCCCCACCGAGCTGCGTCAGTCGTTGCGCGCGTTCATTCTCAACCTGCACTTGATAAAGATTACCCCGGTGCAACACCTGCCAGCCATCGTGGCCGGCCTCCACATATGCTTCATAAGAATGGCCGCCAATCAGCAACGAATACAACGGCCGGTTGCCCACAGCCTGAAAATCGATTTCCTGGCGCACGCCATCGACGGTCACATGGCGGTCATCGTTTATTTCAATCTCGAATTCACGCTCATTTACAGCGGTGATGTACTTCATCGGTGCATTCTCTCCCAGCGCCCGACCCATTTCCAGTTGCTGGTATCGCGCTCGCCGCGCTGAACCACTCGCGCCGCCTGCTGCTGGCTCTGGTGGGCAGCCAAGGTGGCAAACACGGCCGCTGTCTCCGCATCCGGCCCCGCTCTCTCCTCCACGCGAAAATCCACATCCAAAAAGCTGGTGTTGAACTGACCGGCCATGAAGCGATGCGAGTCGAGCAGCTTCTGGTGGAACGGAATGGTGGTCTTCACGCCCACAATGCGATATTCCTCCAGCGCCCGCCGCATGCGCAAGAGCGCCTCGCCGCGCGTCTCGCCCCAGCAGATTACCTTGCTTATCATCGAATCATAATGCGGAGACACAATGTAACCGGGATACACGCCGGTATCCACGCGCACCCCAGGGCCGGTAGGCAACATGCTGGTGGTGATGGCGCCGACGGAGGGAATGAAATCATGGTCGGGGTCCTCAGCGTTAATGCGGCACTCGATCGCCCAGCCCTTCAGCGCAATCTCTACCTGTTTGCGGCTTAATTTACGCCCGCGTGCAATACGAATCTGTTCCTTGACGATATCCACGCCGGTCACAATCTCGGTCACCGGATGCTCCACCTGCAAGCGGGTGTTCATCTCAAGAAAATAGAAATTCTTTTCCCCGTCCACCAGGAACTCAATTGTGCCGGCATTCACGTATTCCACCGCTGCGGCCGCGCGGCAGGCTACCGCGCCCATTTTCTCGCGCATGGCCGTGTCGTCGGCCACAATCACCGACGGCGCTTCTTCGAGCAGTTTCTGGTGCCGCCGCTGGATGGAACACTCGCGCTCACCGAGATGAATCACGTTTCCATGCGTATCGGCGAGGATCTGGATCTCGATGTGCCGCGCGGCCGCGACCACCTTTTCCAAATATACGTTATCATCGCCGAAAGCGGCCTCGGCTTCGCGCCGGGCGGCCCGCAGTGCATCCGGCAGCCCGTCTGCTGATTCCACGTGGCGCATACCTTTTCCGCCGCCTCCGGCGGTTGCCTTCACCAGCAGCGGAAAACCGATGCCCGAAGCTATAGCAATGATTTCATCGTCGCGCAGGCTGCCCTCGCCCTCCGTGCCCGGAACCACCGGCACGCCCGCTTTTTTTACCGTGGCGCGCGCAACGGTCTTATCGCCCATGGCGGCGATGGCGGATGCCTTAGGTCCGATGAAGACAAAGCCCTCGTCCGCACACGCCTGCGCGAACTCCTGGCGCTCGGCCAGGAATCCGTAGCCTGGATGAATGGCGTCCACCTGCGCATCCTTCGCGACGGAAAGGATTTTATCGATGCGCAGGTAAGAATCGCGCGGCGACGGCGGGCCAATCGGATAGGCCTCGTCGGCGTAATAGACGTGCATGGCATGCCGGTCGGCCTCGGAAAAAACAGCGACAGTCTGCAGCCCGAGTTCTCGACAGGCGCGGAGCACGCGTACGGCTATCTCGCCACGATTGGCTATCAATACTTTCCGCAGCATTTCCTTGCCTTATAGGGGGATATTGCCGTGCTTCTTGGCCGGGTTCGCGTCCCTCTTGTTGGAGAGCATTTCCAGCGCGTTTATCAGGCGCGTGCGCGTTTCATGCGGCTCGATGACGTCATCCACGTATCCGCGACCGGCTGCCACGTAGGGGTTGGCGAAAGTCTGGCGATATTCCTGCGCAAGCTCCGCCTCGCGCGCCTCGGGGTCAGCGGCCTGCGCTAGTTCATTGCGGAAGATTATGTTCACCGCGCCTTCTGGCCCCATCACCGCGATTTCCGCGGTCGGCCAGGCGAGGTTGACATCGGCGCGGATATGTTTGCTGCTCATCACGTCGTACGCGCCACCGTAGGCTTTGCGCGTTATCAGCGTAATTTTCGGCACGGTCGCCTCGCAGAAAGCGTACAGCAGCTTTGCGCCGTGACGAATGATGCCTCCGTGCTCCTGCGTGGTGCCCGGCAGAAAACCGGGCACATCCACCAGCGTGATGAGCGGGAGGTTAAAGCAATCACAGAAACGCACGAAACGGCCGGCTTTGTCGGCCGCGTTAATATCCAGCACGCCAGCCAGATGAGCGGGCTGGTTTGCCACAATGCCGACGCTGTGCCCACCCAACCGCGCAAAACCGACCACTATGTTGGGCGCGTAAGCTGCCTGAATCTCAAGAAAATC
>CAJWGI010000125.1 GCA_913031335.1 uncultured Anaerolineales bacterium
CCGCGTTTCTCGCGTCGCGCGCACAATTTCCGGGCGCAACGGATATCCGGTGACGGTCACGTTCGAATTGTTGAAATACCGCCCGGATTCCGCCATAGTCACCAGCACCCGCCGCGAAAGCCGTGCCGCCCAGCACACTGCCAGGCCCGGCTGCACATCCGGAAGATACACCACCATTGGTATTCGACGCAACCACCCCGCCAGAGTGACTGGCACGGCGGTGTAACCCCCCGTCACGAAAATGGCCTCCGGCCGAAAGCGGGATATCACTCGCAGCGCTTTCGCAGCGCCCGCGGCAAGCTTGGCCAGCCCAAGCACCCCGCCACTCAGGCCTTTGCCCACCACGCCTCCCGCCAAGATGGTTTCCATTTTGATTCCAGCTTCCCGCACCATTTCCACTTCCATGCCACCGACCGACCCAACCCAGAGCAGCTCCAGATCCCCAGCCGCGGCACGGGCTACCCGCAGGCTAGCGACGGCTGCCAGCGCCGGATAGACGTGCCCGCCTGTTCCACCGGCGCAAATCAATATTCGCACTCTTCTCCCTATCAGGTCTAGCATCCGGGTCGTGCCGGGAAACACTGAGCAGGATTCCGATCGCTGCCAGCGTCACCACCAGCGAAGACCCACCGTAGCTGATGAGCGGCAACGCGTTTCCGGCAAAAGGCAGCACACCCAGAATCACGCCGACATTGACCAGGACCTCCAGCGCAATCCAACCGGTTAGCCCGCCAGCCAGCAGCTGCCCGAAAGTGTCGTCTGCGCGTGCCGCGATACGCACCCCTCGCCAGCACAACACGACGAAAAACCCTACGAGCAGCAGGCTGCCCGCAAGCCCAAGTTCCTCACCCACCACGGCGAAAACGCTATCGGTGTGCGGCACGGGCAAATACGCGAACTTCCCGTTCCCCGCGCCCAAGCCGACTCCGAAAATGCCGCCATCCACAAAAGCCACCGTCGCCTGCAACACATGCCAGGAGCCCTCGGTAATGTCGCGCAGGCCGGCGATATATTCCGTGATGCGCTGCTGCCCGGTGGCGTAGAACTGGATCACTATGCGGCCCGCGAGGACGGCGATTGCCAGCGCCCCCCCGAGTTGCAGTATGTCCGCTCCGGCGAGGAAGAACATCAGACCTCCGATAACAAGCACAGTGGCCGCTGCGCTGATATCCGGCTGTAACACGATTAGTCCGGCCACCAGCCCAACCACCACGGCGAACGGCGCCATACCATGCCAGAAATCCTTCAACGCCTCCTTTTTGGAGGCCAACCACACCGCCAGATATATGATAATCACCAGCTTCGCCAATTCCGAGGGCTGGTATGAGCCCGCGCGCAAACCGCGGTCGATGCCAAACACCAACACCAGCACCAGCACAATCAAGGTGATCAGCAACATTCCGACCGCCACCACCGAAATGCGCATCTTCTGGTAATCCAACCGCACGCAAAAAGCCAGCGCAGCCATGCCGGCTGCCATGTGCCACATATGTTTTACGAACATGGTGGAGCGGTTGTCGTACCAATAGTACGAAAGATCGAAAGTCGTGGAGTAGACCATCATCATCCCGAAAATCAGGAGCGCGCCAGTCACCAGCAGCAGGGGCCAGTCCACATGAGGTGGGCTTGCCGTCATCCGTGCGTTCGCTGCACCTTTCCCCTCATGCTTGTCGCCGCTCATGACAGTCCTTGCGCCAAATCCCGGAAGCGGTCCCCGCGCGCCGATGCATCGCTGAACTCATCGAAACTGGTGCAGCCGGGAGAGAGCAAGACCACATCGCCGGCCTCTGCCGAGGCGGCCGCCTGCTGCACGGCCTGCGCCAATGCACCCACGCGAAACACCATGGGGTTTTCTGGAAAAGTACTGGAGGCTGCTGCCTCCCCGGAAGTTGAGCCATCGATTGCGCTCTCAGTTCCTGATTCTCTATCCGCGCTTTGCGCGCCGCGACTGACGACCGCCTGCGCCGGAGAGTGACCCCAAGCATGCTCAAGTTCGCGTTCAATCAGCTCCGCCGCTTCCCCGAACAAAATAATGGCCCTCACTCCGGTTTTCGCCCGCTCGGCCAGCGCGCCCCAAGGAAGTTTCTTGTCTCTACCGCCCAGAAGCAGAATCACCGGCGCCGCGAAGGATTGCAGCGCGGCCACAGTGCGCTCCGGTGTGGTCGCCATAGTGTCGTTCACCCAGCGCACCTGTTTCACCTCGCGCACCAGCTCCAACCGGTGCGGCGCACCCTCAAACCCGCGAATGGCCGTGGGCATCACCGTCGGCTCAACGCCGGCAGCCGCGGCCAATGTAGCGGCGGCGAGCACATTCAGTTCGTTGTGCGCGCCCCGCAATTGGATGTCCTTGCGCGATGCGACCGGGCTTGACGCACCGTCTCGCCGCAGCACAATTGTGTCATCCTGAAAATGACAGCCGTTCGAAAAACTCGGGTCAGCGACCAGCCCAAACCCCCAGCAATGGCCCCGAACGCGCTCGCGCAGCCCCCGCGCCATCTTATCGTCCCAGCCCAGCATGGCAACGTCACCAGCACGCTGCCCGTCCAGAATGCGCGCCTTGGCCTCTACATATTTGTCGAAGGTCCCGTGCCGGTCAAGATGATTGGGGGTTATGTTCAATATCGCAGCCACCGCCATGCTGGTAGTCATGAGCTCTAGCTGAAAACTGGACATCTCCATGATGGCCACATCCTCGCTTATCATGCGATGCACATCCGCCAGCAGCGGATTTCCCACATTTCCTCCCACCCAGACCTTCCGATAACGCCCGGATGCTGCTGCCATTCTTCCCGCCAGAAGCGTGGTGGTCGTCTTTCCGGCGGAACCGGTGACACCCACCACTTTGCACGGTGCTTTCTCCAGGAAAAGCTGCGAATCGTTCGAGAGTGGAATGCCGAGCTCGCGCGCCTGCTGCAGCAACGGAATATCCACCGGCACCCCGCCTGAAACGAACACGATATCCGCCCCATCCAACAGTGAGCGCGGGTGTTCACCCAACACAAAATCAACATCGCGTTCTCGCAATGTCTCGAGCGCCGGTGCCAGCGCCTCAGCGGGGCGCATATCGCTAACACGCACGCTGGCGTCATGCTCAGCAAGGTAGCGTGCCAGCGCGATTCCCTGGCGGGCCAGTCCCAGAATAACCGCCGTTTTTCCACGCACACTGCTTACAATTACCCGCTCGCAGCGTTGCCGTTGCTGCGCCGCTGCGCTAGCTGCGGGTCAGTCTCCATGCCAACCCAGAAATGATGCGGCAACACGTTCATGGCGGTTTTTAGCCGCACTCCCTTTAATGAATCGAAATCCGCATCCAGCGTGTCGGGATGCACATAACACACCGTAGGTTTGTCGCCGAAGCGCTGCGCGTAATGACTCACAGCGTTGCCGATTTTTTCTTTCAACGAGCGCTGCGACCCGTTGTCAAACCAGAGTAAACCGATGTCCATGTTGTTTCTCCTTTATTGTGCGCTTACAATAGCGCCAGTGCTACTCCGATCATGCCAGAGAGAATTGACACCAACCAGAACCGTTGAACCACTTGGGTCTCACTCCAGCCCCGAAGCTCAAAATGGTGATGCAGCGGCGCCATCAGAAACATTCGCCGACCACCGCTCCATTTGAAATACAGAACCTGCAACGTGACCGATATCGTCTCGGCCAGCGGGATAATTGCAATGACCGGTAGCAGCAGCCATTGGCCAGTCATCAATGCCACGACGCCCAGCAGCGCTCCCAACGACAGCGAACCCGTGTCACCCATAAACAACTGCGCCGGATGCACATTGAACCAGAGAAACGCGAAAAGTGCGCCCACAAGCGTAAAGCAAAACCGCACCAGAAACACCTGTTCCTGCAGCAGCGCCACAAAACCAAACGCCATGAAATTCGTCACCAGCACCAGCCCGGCCAACCCATCAAGTCCATCAGTGATGTTAACCGCGTTCGATGCTCCCACGATGATGAAAACGCCAATGGGAATGTAAATCAGACCGATATCCACTTTACGCGGGAAACCGGGCAACGCCACGCTGTGGATATCAAACGCGAAAAACAACACCAGCACCGCGGTGAGCGCAATCAGCACCTGAATAATGAACTTGTAGCGGGCCCGCAACCCCTCGCCCTTGCGAGTGGCCTTTAACCCGGCCCAGTCGTCCCAGATGCCTAGGGCGGCAAACCCCATCAACACCGCCAGCGGCAACAGGATCGAACGACCAGTCACGGGCTTGACCAGGCTGACCAGGTTCAGCACCGCTGTAATCACCAACACCGGCGCGATGACCAGCAGGCCCCCCATCGTGGGGGTACCCAGCTTAGAGAAATGTGTCTGAGGACCATCCACGCGAATTTGCTTGCCGACGCGCATACGGCGCAGAATCTCCAGCAACGGCCCGCCCCAGATCACCGTCATCACAAAGGTGATGCTGGCAAGGCTCAACGAAAAAATGCCCTCAGTATTCATGCTCTCGCTTCCAGCTCATTTACTAGCCTGTCCAGCCGCATTCCGCGCGACCCCTTCACCAGCACCACATCTCCGGCATCTATCTCCTGTTTCAGAATAGCCAGCGCTTCTTCACCGTCCCGGCAGCGCACAATCTCACTTTCCTCCATCCCGGCGGCGCGTGCGCCCTCCGCGATAATTTCCGCCAGCGCCCCAATCGTGATGAGTAGATCGGCCACATCGCGCGCGCGCGTTCCCACCGCTCGGTGCCCCTGCTGCTCGAACGAGCCCAGTTCAAGCATGTCCCCCAACACGGCCACGCGCCGGGCGGCATCGATGTCCTCCAGCAGATTGAGGGCGGCAATTACAGATTCGGGCGAAGCGTTGTAACTGTCGTCCAGGATAATGCTGTCCTGCGGGCCAGGCACCGCGTACAA
>CAJWGI010000126.1 GCA_913031335.1 uncultured Anaerolineales bacterium
GCGATTTCTGTGACGTGATTGGAGTGGCAAAACGCAACACCACGGTGGATATGGCGCTACTTGAACACACTCTGCGGCAGGACCTGAACCGCCGCGTGCCGCGCGCGATGGGCGTGCTGCGCCCGCTCCGTGTGCTGCTGCTGAACTACCCTGAAGGTCAGGTCGAGCAGCTGGAGGCAGTCAACAACCCCGAAGATCTCTCTATGGGCACGCGCAGCGTGCCGTTTTCGCGCGTGCTTTACATTGAGCGTGATGATTTTCGCGCAGACCCGCCGCGTAAGTTTTTCCGGCTTGCGCTTGGTCGCGAGGTGCGCCTGCGATATGCCTACTTCATCCGTTGCGAGAGCGTGGTGAAGAACGCAGAAACCGGGGAGGTGGAGGAGCTGCACTGCAGCTACGATCCGACCACGCGCGGCGGGTCTGCCCCGGATGGCCGCAAGGTGAAGGCTACGTTGCACTGGGTCTCAGCCGCGCATGCGCTGGATGCGGAAGTGCGCCTGTATGAGCGCCTGTTCTTGGCGGAGGATCCCGGCGCACTGGCGGCTGAGGATCTGGCTTCCAGTTTGAACCCGGAATCGCTGCGGATTCTGGGCGGTTGCAAATTGGAGCCCGGTCTTGCGCAGGCCGCACCCGGTAGCCGCTTCCAGTTCGAACGCCAGGGATATTTCTGCGTTGACAGCGCGGATTCTTCGGAGCAACGGCCTGTGTTCAATCGCACGGTGGCGCTGCGCGACACGTGGGCGCGCATTGAAAGAGCAAGAAAGCGCGGGGGTAACACTTTAGACTGACGGGAATCAAAACGCGGCGGCCACTTCTGGCGAAATGAGCCGCCGCGCTCTCCAAGCTATGTCTTGGTACTGCTAATTTTCCCCAGGTAGACGACAGGTCTTTTCAGGAAAACTTAAACGATCGATACATCAATGGCTTTTGGACCTCTGTCTGATGGCTCAACAGTGAATTCAACCTGCTGGCCTTCGTGCAGTGTCCGAAAACCATCCGCTGTGATAGCACTGTAGTGAACGAAACAATCATCGCCTTCTTCACGGGCGATGAAGCCAAAACCTTTGGCGTCGTTGAACCACTTCACAGTGCCGCTCTCGCGTTCAGTCATAAGACTTAATGCTCCTTTTTAGACTTTGATGCTTTGCCTATGGTGACGGGTACCGCTGGAGGATACTACCGTGGTGCTGCCAATGCGCCTGTCGTCTGCATACTCCGTACTCTAGCGCATGATACCGTGGTGCATGGGTGTTGTCAAGTCTCAGATTCCAGCCGAGATTAGGAAGTGCAATGTCTAATAGCGGTTCCGCATCACGAACATTTCCGCCTCGGCCACCTTGGACTTGGCTTTTTTCTGGGCGGATTTCGCCTGTGACATACTCTTCTCTATGCGGGCAAGCTCTTTCCGGGCTGCTTCGGTTTCGTCTTCGGCGGGTTCTTCACCAAGCGCCTGCTGCACCTTTTCTTCTTCGGTCTGCAGCGCTTCTAGTTTTGCTGTGGTCTTCGCAAAGTCGCGTTCCGCTTTCTTTAGTGCGCGTGTGTGTTTGGTCATAGCCGCTCTACTCCTTATGCCGCTGGTCGCCGTGGAAATGCGATGCGGCAACAGACTGCATCTTGGCCAGCAGTATAGCACAGTGTGCTGCACAAGAAAGATAAAGGAGTGCAGGCTGGGGGACCAGGATTCGAACCTGAGCTGGCGGAGCCAGAATCCGCTGTTCTACCAACTAAACTATCCCCCAGCGTTGGTCAAATTCTACCATAGCGCGTGGCGCGGTCACAGGTCTTTGAGCAGTTTTGTGGCGTTCTCCATGCGCTGAAGCGCGGACTCGCGCCCGAGGATTTCCAGTGTCTCAAAGAGCGGCGGGCTGACGCGCTGGCCACTCACAGCCACTCGCACCGGGGTGAGTAACTGGCCAAGTTTGAGCCCGAGTTCATCCGCGAGTGCGCGCAGGGCCTTCTCCACCGGATCACGCTCGAAAGTGGGCAATGTGACCAGAGTTTGCCGCGCCTGCTGCAGCGCCGCAAGCGATTCGGCTGGGGTGAGTTTTTTCGCCACAAGGTGCGCGGGCTCGGGGGAGACATGCGGCTGAAAGAAGAAGCCCGCCCATTGCGGAGCGTCCTCGAAAGTGACGATGCGTTCCTGTATCAGCGGCACGATTTTCAGCAGCGTGGCTTCGTCCGGTTTCAATCCCTCGCGCAGGAAATACGGTTTGATGCCCGCAGCCACATCCGTGGCCGAAAGTTGGCGCACCCGTTTTCCCTGGAAGTGGTCTAGCTTGCTGAAATCCACTGCCGCCGGAGAGGCGTTCAGCTGCTCCAGACCGAACGCGCACTGCAATTCCGCAAGGGTGAAATCCTCGCGGCGGTCATCCAGGCTCCAACCCATCAACGCCATCCAGTTGACGACCGCCTCCGGGAGATACCCGCGCTCGTGCAATTTGTGGATGAAGATAGAATGGCCCTCGGCTTTGTCGAGCTGCCGCGCATCGCGCTTGCTCATCTTGCCTTTGCCGCCGGGTTTTTTTAGCACGGAAAGATGGCACCATGTCGGTTCCGGCCAGCCGAATGCGCGCATTATCAGCGCGTGTTTGGGCAGGCTGGGAAGCCATTCCTCGCCGCGAATCACGTGCGTTATTCCCATGGCGTGATCATCAGCCATGGCCGCCAGATGGTAGACCGGAAACCCATCTGACTTTAGCAGAACGAAATCATCCAACTGCGCGTTGCGGACGGTTATCTCGCCCCGGAGCAGGTCGCGCACTGTGGTGCTGCCCTCTTTCGGGCTGCGAAAACGGATGACGTGCGCCTGGCCTGATTGGACGCGCTGACGGGCAGCCGTGGGTGCGAGTTCGCGGCAGAGCCTGTCATAGCTCTGGCGGCCACGTCGCAGTTCCTGCAGCCGGTTTCTGTCGCAAAAGCAATGGTACGCCTTTCCCGCGTTCAGCAGCTGCTGCGCGTGTTCGCGATGCCGGGCGGCGCGTTCGGACTGGATGTAGGGTGCAAATGCCCCGCCCACGTCCGGGCCCTCGTCCCAAGCTATCCCGAGCCAGCGCAGGCTGTCCATCAACCCTTCCGCCGCCGCCGCCCGGTAGCGTTTACGGTCGGTGTCTTCTATGCGCAGCAGCAGCTTGCCGCCGGTTTGGCGCGCGTAGAGAAAATTATAGAGTGCGGTGCGCGCGCCGCCCAGGTGCAGGTGGCCGGTGGGGGAGGGCGCAAAGCGAACGCGCGCAGGATCAGAACTCATATTTCCGGTGGTGCAATGCGACACTCTGCACCAGCCCGAGGCCTACGCTGAGAGTGAGCAGCGCGCTGCCGCCATAACTTACGAACGGAAGCGGCAACCCGATTACCGGAAGCAGATTAAGGTTCATGCCGATGTTGAAAAAGACCTGTGCGAAAATCATTGAGGCCATGCCAAAGCAAAGGTACGCGCCGAATGGCTCTCTCGCGATGTTGGCTATCCGCAGGATGCGTGCGACAACTACTATCAACAGAATCATGACCACCACCACCCCCACAAGGCCGAACTCGGCAGCCGTGGCGGAGAAAATAAAGTCGGTGTGGCGCACCTTCAAAAAGCGCAGCTGTACCTGCGAGGCTTGATTATAACCCTGGCCGAACCAGCCGCCGGAGCCGATACTGATGAGCGCCTGGCGCACGTTGTACTGGGCGCCCGGGTCTGCGGCGGGGTTGAGAAAATTGGCGATGCGGTCGCGCTGGTAATCTTGCATCAGCAGCCACAATGCCGGCAGGCCAGCCAGACCGGCACCGGACAGCAGCGCCACTTGCTGCCAGCGTAAGCCCGCCGCCCAGAGAATGCTGACCCAGACCACAATTATCATCACGGCCGAACTCAGGTTGGGTTGCGCCATGACCAGCGCCGCCGGGACGCCGGCGTGAACAATGGATATCAGCACCCATTTGAAATTGGCCAGCTTCTCGCGGCGGCGCGCGAAAAAACTGGCGATCCAGATGACGCTGCCGATTTTCGCCAGTTCGGAAGGCTGCACGAAAAACAGGCCGAAGAAATCGAACCAGCGTTGTGCCCCGCCTGCTACAACGCCGGTAATGAAAAGTACTGCGAGAAGTATGATGCTCCCGATGTACAGTACCCTAGAGAGACTTTGCCAGTAACGATAGTCGATGGAGGCCACCAGAAACAGGAGCACGGCCCCCACCAGCGCAAACCGAATCTGTTTGGAGGGTGTGTCCGCCAGGTTGGGATGACCGAATGTACTTGAGCGAATCATGGCAATCCCGAACGTGACCAGAAGCGCCACCGCTACGAGCAAGCCCCAGTCGAGGTTTTTCCACAGGCGCCGGCTGGGGGCAGTCATTCCTGCGCGGCCCGAGTTTGAATTCAAAGTTGTGGACATTCGCTAACTGCCCGGGCACATTCTTAGCCGGATGCGTCCTGTTCGATAGCTTTGAGTTCGAAGTAAGCGTCCAGGATTTCTATCACCACCGGGCCGGCAACGGTGGCGCCTTCTTCGCCACTGTAAACGAAGGCAAGCACCGCAATTTCCGGGTCTTCAAAAGGTCCGTAACCAACGAACCAGGCGTGCGCCGGCCATGACCCGAATTTGCAGCGTCCGGCTTTCTGGGCGATGTTGTCGCAATATTCGGCGGTGCCGGTTTTTCCGGCCAGCGTCACGCCCTCGACCTGCACGAGGCGTTTCCCGGTGCCGTCAATCATCACTTGGCGCAGCCCCTTGGCCACCAGGTCCACCACCGGCCGTTTCAACGGAGTCTGGTGGATGACGCGCGGCTCGAAGGGCTGCACCACGTTTCCCTCTCCGTCCAGCACTTCGCGGATAATCGTCGGTCGTGCCAGTGCGCCGCCATTGATGAACGGGGTGAAC